>PLUZ01000377.1 GCA_003162995.1 Methylocapsa sp.
TCGAATGGTTTCAGCGGCGCGAACAGCTCCACATTCGAAAATGGGGATGCGTCGCTGCCATTGTCCGGGCGCCCGTGCTGCGAAACCACCGTGAGGATCTCCGGATGCCTCAGCATGATTTCGCGCATCTTCGCGGCAGCGGCGGTGCCTGCGTCCAGCCCGATCGTTGGCGGCATCGCCGCGCGGATCCAATAGTTGCCTTCCTCGAGGGCCGGCAGGAATTCGCTTCCGAGATGGGTCGACAGCACACCTGCCCCAACCAGGAATGCCAATCCCAGCGCGACCGTGATCTTGCGATTGGCGAGGGCCCATCCCAGAAGGGGCGAATAGATCGTCCGCAGCATCCGGACCACGATGGTCTCCGCCTCATGGATTTGCTGGGGCAGCAGCAGCGATGCCAGGACCGGGGTCACGGTGAATGTCGCGATCAAGGCGCCTAACAGCGCATAGGCGTAGGTCCGCGCCATGGGTCCGAAGATTTGTCCTTCCACACCCTCCATGGTGAACAGCGGAACGAAGGCGGCCACCGTGATGGTTGCAGAAAAGAGGACCGCTTTATCGACCTGCAGGGCGCTGATGAGGATTAGGCGCAGCCGGTTGGTCCAGTTCTTGATGGTCGACATGCGGGTCGAGCTCGTCGGATCGGTCCCCCAAGCCCCCTCGGCCAGATGCTGCAAAAGGTGCCGTCTTTCATCCGGCGGCGACTGGAAATTGCGGAAGATATTCTCGACCAGAATGACCGCCGAATCGACGATGATTCCAAAATCGACGGCGCCGACCGACAAAAGATTGGCGTCCTCGCCTTGGATCACCAGCAGGATGATGGCGAAAAACAGCGCAAAAGGGATGTTCACCCCGACGATGATCGCGCTGCGCAGATCGCCGAGAAAGATCCACTGGATCAGGAACACCAGGAGGCAGCCAAAAATCAGATTGTGCAGAACCGTATGCGTGGTGACGGCAACCAGCGTACTGCGATCATAGTAAGGGACCAGCTTGACCCCCGGCGGCAGGGTTCCGTCGGTGTTCAATCTCTCGATTTCCGCCTTAATCAGCGGCACCACATCATTGGTGTGCTGGGTGCGATTCATGACCACGATGGCGAGCGCCACGTCATCATCGTGATCTCGCCCAGCGATACCGAGCCTTGGCACATAGCCGATTTTCACCTTCGCGACGTCCTTGACCTGCACGGGAACGCCGTTGACTTGGGTCAGGACCACATTCTCTATGTCCGCGGTCCTATCCCCCTTGGTCAGATCCTCATTGCCGCCGCTGTCGATCAGGCCAACGCCGCGGATATTGACCGATTGCTGGCCGACGGTGATTTCGCGGCCGCCGACGTTGATATTGGCATTGCCCAGCGCGCTGATCAGCTGAGGCACTGTGATGCTGTAGGCCTCGAGCTTCTCCAAATCCGCTACGACGTCGAATTCCTTAGTTGTCCCGCCCCATGAGTTGATGGCGACGACGCCTGGAACCGTGAACAGACGGCGCGTGACGACCCAGTCCTGGATGGTCCGCAGATTGGTCAATCCGAAATGCTCAGGGCCGACGACCTGATAGCGATAGACCTCGCCCACGAGGCTCGATTGCTGGATTTGCGGGACTTGGTTGCCTGGAAGGCTGACATTCTGCTGTAGGTTGATCGCCGCCTGGGTGTAGGCGAAATGATAATCCACGCCATATTTGAACGTCACCCGGACGAAGGACAGCCCGTAGAACGACGTCGAGCGGACATTTGCAATTCCAGGCGTCGGATAAAGGCCGATCTCCATCGGAATTGTATAATATTTCTCCATTTCCTCGGCGGACAAGCCGGCGGCCTGGGCGGTGATTTCGAGAATGACCGGCGCCGGATTGGGGTAGGCCTCGATGTTCAGCTTCAAGAATGCGATGATGCCCGAGGCCACGAAGACCAGCAATCCCACCAACACGATCGTGCGGCGGGTGAGCCCGAATGCGATAATACCCTTTAGCACATCTGCCTCTTTCTGAAATTCGTCAGCGCAATCCGGCGGGGCGGCGAACGGCTAGCCCCTTGCCCTCACCTCCGTGGGCCGGAACCGTTCAATCCGTAGCCGAAGTCCTCAGCGCGAGAATGTTGCTCAAAAACACGGCGCCGTCGGCAGCGATCCGCTCGCCGGGTTTCAAGCCTTTGAGGATCTGTACGAAGCCATCCTGGCGCAGCCCAATTTCAACGATCCGTTTCACGAATTTAATACCGTCGGTTGTGACAAAAACAGTCATGGTGCCGTCACCTTCGCGGACGACGGCGGCAGAAGGAACGGCAGTCGAGCGCAAGGGCTCACCAATCTCGATTACGAAATTCGCATACATGCCGGCGAGCAAGCGATGTTCGGGGTCGAGGATTTCGGAGCGGACGAATGTCCGGTGCGTACTCGTATCGACCGTCGTCCCGATGGTGGTGATCTTCCCCTTGAAGACACGCTCAGGATAGGCCGTGACCTTGACCCGCACCGGCTGACCGAGGTGGAAGTATGGGATGTCGCTCTCGATCACATTGGCAAACATCCATTTGGTCGAGAGATCGGCAACGGTGAAGGGTGCCGGCTGATTGCCCGGCTGGACGAAGAGCCCGGGCGCCGCAACGCGGGCCGTGACACGTCCATCGATCGGGCTTAAGACAATCAGCGTCGAATCGACCTTGCGCTGGGCGACCACGCGATCGATTTCGGCTTCCGTCTTGCCGAAGACTGAGACGGCATTGCGCGCGGCGAGCAACGCGCCTTCGGCGGTCTGCTGATCGGAGACCGCCTGGTCGACGTCCTTTTGCGCGGCGGCTTTGGCCGCGAAGAGCGCCTTTTGGCGGTTCAAGACGCGGGTCTGCATCAGTAAGACGCCGTCCGCGGCGATCAGTGTGGACTCCGCCTGCAACAGGTCGGGACTGTCGATGGTAAAGAGCGTTTGATCCTTTTTCACATCGTCGCCGACCTTGGCGAACAGCCCATTGATTCGTCCCTGATAATTGGTGAAGACCTGGACCGCCATGTCTTGGTTGTAATCGATATTCCCTACCGCGCCTTTCTCGACTGCGAACAAGCGTTCGCCGACGGGCTCGACCTTGATCGAAGCAACCTGCTTCTCGGTGAGGTCCACGGTGTCGGAGGGTCCCGCTTTACTCTCGACCTTGGCCGAAGCTGGTTCACCCTCCAGTTTCGGGTGGCCGCCGACCAGCCCAGTGAAATACGCGGCCGCCGCAAGGATTACTGCGCCCACGCCTACAGCCACGCCGACGCGTCCAACCACGCTGACGCGGCCAGTCTTTTTTTTTGATTTCATGAATGTTCCCAGAGGATCTCCGCGCAATTGTGAATTCGCACGCGCCCAGACACTGCCGGGGCATACATATTGCGCTGCGGCAAAACTGCTGTCTACTGTGACAAATCACAGTTCCACGGCCAGCTGGTAAAAGTGCGACGCAAGAACCAGGAACCTGCCTGCGTTTGGCTCCACGCAGATAAGAAACATGTTGAATGATGCCCATGACAAAATAGAGAGCGGCTGAGGATATTTATATTTAAGCTTATCACAGCACCGTTAACTTATAGTCTCCATCAACCTACCCACCAATAAGCATTTCATGAGAGTCGCAGTTCGACGGAACTATTTTTATGTGGCGCGAGTTACATGAGAACCCAGTCAAATGGACTGGCCAAAATCGAATCTATCAAATCACTATTTTGTGTACGTCCCACCCGGACGGCTTTACTTGTAGGAGAACAAATCATGGACAAAGATCGGATCGAGGGATCGGTGAAGGAGATCAAAGGCAAAATCAAGGAGGTCGCCGGCAAGGTGCTAGGGGATGCCAAGCTGGAGACCGAAGGCAAGGCCGACCAGGTAGCAGGAAAGGTTCAGAACGCTGCCGGCGGCGTCAAAGACACGCTCAAAGGAGCATAACCGCCACGGCGGAGTTCTTGGCGATGAGAACCCCTTGCTTCGCACTGTTGCCGGCCCATGCCGGCGAGAGTGCGGGCAATTTGTCAAGGACAGCAATCGGCGGCGCGTCTCGGCTACGTCCCAATCTTCTGAATGCGTAGGGATTTAGTTCGTGGAAGGCCAACCCATAAAGTTCAATTCAAGGAAGGTGTAACATGAGCACAATTCTGATTATCGTCGTGTTGATTCTGCTGCTCGGAGGCGGTGGCTACTATGGCCACAGCAGGTATGGCGGGGCTGGCCTCGGCGGCGTTCTTGGCCTGGTTCTGACCATTGCCGTCGTGGTCTGGCTGCTTGGCGCCTTGCGGATCGGCTGATCCTCCATCCGCCTAAAGCGCTTGCCCTACAGATGGACTCATCTGATCGAAAAGAAATCGCTCCGATTCAATAAGCTAGAGCATGCTCTAGGAGCACGCTCTCGTGATTTGCGGCTCTATGCCATAAGTCATAATGAGATAATATAAGCCATAATGAGAGAAGGGTTCGGGAGCGTGCTTAGCGTGATTGAACCTTTCAAGGACATCGAAGATGCGCGGGCCTTCGCGCAGGCCATCGTGGACACGGTGCGCGAGCCCCTGCTCGTGCTTGACGGCGACTTGCGCGTGCTCGCCGTTAGCCGCTCCTTCTATCTGACGTTCCAGGTTCACCACCAGGACGTTTTGGGCCGGCCGCTCTATGCGCTCGGCGACGGCCAGTGGAACATTCCTGCCCTTCGCATGAATCTGGAGAACATCATCCGCGAGCGCGCCGCCATGGACCCGTTTGAGGTCGAGCATGAGTTTCCGGAGATCGGCCGCCGTGTCATGCTCCTGAATGCCCGCTGTGTGTTCTACGCGGATCACTCGCACACGTCGCTTCTTCTTGCCTTCGATGATGTGACCGAGCGGCGAGCCATCGAACGCCAGAAGGAAGAACTGTTGCTGCAGACGGAGGAGTTGCTGCGGCAAAAGGACGTGCTGCTCCGGGAGATGGAACACCGTGTCGCCAACAGCCTTCAGATCATCGCCAGCATCTTGATGCTGAAGGCGCGCACCGTGACCTCGGAGGAGACCCGCCAGCATCTTCAGGACGCGCATCAACGCGTCATGGCGGTCGCTGCCGTGCAGGGGCACCTCCACACATCTGCGAGTTACGACCAGATCGAGATCGGTCCTTACCTATTGAGGCTGTGCGAAAGCCTCGCGGCCTCGATGATCGGTGACAGCCGGCCGATCACGCTGCAGGTTCTAGTCAACGGCGGCACAGCACTGTCCGCCAAAGCCGTCAGCCTCGGCCTTATCGTCACCGAGCTCGTGATCAACGCTTTGAAACACGCATTTCCCAAAGACAGGCCAGACGGTCGGATCATCGTCAGCTACGAGATCGACGGATCGGATTGGAAGCTTGCGGTGTCTGATAATGGGATCGGAAAGCCTGATGTCTTAAGCCCTCCGGCGAAGGGCGGCTTGGGAACAACCCTCGTCAAGGCGCTCGCGCAAGACCTCGATGCAAGGGTCGAAATCGACAGCAGTCAGGCAGGTGTGAACGTATCGCTCACGCACACGGCCAAAGCCTCGCTGCTATCCCAAACGGCCTGACAGCGCCCGCCTCTTAGCAAGACGGCGCGCTGCGAATCACGAACAAATCACCTTGCCGCATTTTTTGATATTTTCGACCTTGGCTTCCAATTCGTCATAGCCCACGGCACCGACGACGACGTCCCCGCCGATCACATAAGAGGGTGTGCCGGTCACCTGAAGCGATTTGGCGAGTTTGTCCGATTCCTCTATGCCCGCAGTGACCCCGGGGGTGGCGGCATCCTTGGCCAATCTGTCCATATCGGCGCCGAGATCCTTGGCGGCGGCAAGCGCCTCAGCCTTGCCGACGGGACCGTGCGAGCCGAGAAGTTTTTGGTGAAATTGCCAGAATTTCTCGCCCTGGAATTGCAGGCGGACGGCGTTGGCGACCTTCGCGGCCTCGGCCGAGCCAGGCGAAAGAATTGGAAGATCGCGCAAGAGGACGCGCAGATCGGGGTTTGACTTCATGAGCCGCGTAAGATCGCCCAACGCACGTTTGCAGTAGCCGCAGTTATAATCGAAGAATTCGACCAGGGTGATTTCGCCGTTCGGATTGCCGATCACTGCCTGATTGGCCCCGCTATAGAGCAAACCCGAGGCGTCCGAGACGACCTCCTGGCGCGCCTTCGTCTCGGCGGCCTTTTCGCGCGCTTCGAGCACATTGATCGCATCGCGCAGAATTTCCGGATTCTTCAGCAAATAATCCTTGATAATCGACTCTATCTCGGTTTTCTGACTAGGCGCAAACCCTTCCGCGCGTGCCGGAGAGAAAGCGAGCGCGAAAAGGCCAAGCGCCAGCGCCGCCAGCCAAGCCAAACCGTAGACGTCATGACGTGGGAAGCCATGGCGAGTGCCGCACCCGTGCAACTCTGAAACCTCGGGACTGCGCAAAAACATTAACCATCCTCCTGGATCGGGCCGGTATCTATAAAGCACTGCCGGTCCCTTGGAAACGTCCTGGACGCCGGAACCACCCGTCATATCCAGAATCCGGTGAACATCGCAACGCAGAATGACAAAAAACCCATTCATCGCCGGAAGATCATCGCCGGGGGTCACTTTGTCCCTCAGATCCAATGTCGCCCCTTTCATGGCCTTGGATGTGCTCGCTGGCGCCACCCGCCGGGAACGCGAAGGACAGGACATTGTCCATCTTGAAATCGGCGAACCTGGGGCGCCGCCGCCGCGCGCCGTCAGGGAAGTTGCGATCGCCGCGCTTGATGGCCGCAAAGTTGGCTATACCGAGGCGCTGGGCCGCCCGGAGCTGCGGGCGCGCATCGCACGGCACTATCGGGATTGCTACGGCGTCGCGGTCTCGCCCGAGCGGATCGCCGTCACGACTGGCTCCTCGGGCGGCTTCGCGCTGGCGTTTCTCGCCCTCTTTGATCCCGGTGCACGGGTGGCGATCGCAGCGCCGGGCTATCCGGCCTACCGCAATATCCTCGAGGCCTTTGGCATTGAAACGGTGACGATCGAGACGGCGCCNNAAGAAGCTCGACGGGGTTTTGCTGATGAGCCCGGCCAATCCGACCGGCATGATGATGCGCCGCGACGAATTGCGGGACATTTGCGAGACCTGCGAGCGGCTTGGCATCGCCTTCATTTCCGACGAGGTCTATCATGGGCTGACCTATGGCGAGGCGGCGGAGACGGCGCTCCAGTTTTCGGACCAAGTCATTGTCGCCAACTCCTTCTCCAAATATTTCTGCATGACCGGCTGGCGCATCGGCTGGCTGGTGCTGCCCGAGCATCTGATTCGCGCGGCCGAATGTCTGCAGCAAAGCCTGTCGATCTCGGTGCCATATCTCAGCCAGATCGGCGCCGAAGTTGTTTTCGATGCGCAAGAGGAATTGCAAGCCGTGCTCGCGGGCTATGCGCGCAACCGCGAGATCCTTCTAAACGAATTGCCCAGCATGGGCTTCGATGTCCTGCCCGCCGATGGCGCCTTCTATCTCTACGCCGATATTTCGCGGCATAGCGATAACTCGCTTGAGTTTTGCGCCAGACTGCTCGACGCGACAGGGGTCGGCACGACACCTGGTCTCGATTTCGACCGGCGGCGAGGCCATTCGGCAATCAGGCTCTCGTTCGCCGGTCCCGAACGCGACATCGTCGAGGCGATGCGGCGGCTGAAAACGTGGATGCGCTAAACATCAGTTTTGTCCGATTTGGGGGCTCAATCGGACAAAACTGTTTNNAACGTTTTGGTACGATTGGCGGCCGAAAATCTTATCCGGCTTCATACAACGCGCGGTCTTGAGATCGGTGGCATTGCGCGGATTAATCGTCCGATGGGCCATCGGGACCATGACCGAGAACTTGGCGGGAACCCCGGGATCTTACCGCACCTGACAGTCTGCTTGAATGCTGCATACCGCTTTCCGGCGGACGCTTTCGCTGGCTAGAACGGAATATTGTCGTCTATGATGTCGGCGACGCGGCCGAATGTTGGGACCGGGACGGGTTCTTTGGTGCGGGGAGGCGATAGCGCTTTTGTAGGCGCTGTCGGCGTGAGTTGTCGAGTTTCCTGCTCAGCCGATTTCGCCTCGGCAACGGTCTGCATGATGTTGCTGATGAGTTTGTGAGCAACGTCAACAGACGCCCACACTCCACCAGGAAGGGCGAGCAGTTCTAACACGACGCGCGCAACGACCAGAATGTTTAACCGTCGTTTCTCCAGCTCTGCCTCGAACAAGTCTAATTTTTTCAGCAAAGCCTCGCGCTTTGCGTCACTCATATTCCCCTTCTCAATGCATTCGCGGAGTGCGTGCACATATTTGCGAATGCGATCCTTTGAGTCCGGCAGGATAGCAACCGAGTCCCGCTTTGCTCGTATGCTGTTATCGATCACCAATTGCGTGATGTAGTGATCAAGATCGGCCTTGAACTGTCGGTAATCAACGTTTTCTTTAAAGTCAGAAAAACGTGGAACTTCCATCGAAACGAACGGCTCAATCTCAATCCGCTTCGCCGCTGCAATCACAACGTTCATAAAGCTATGGCGTAATTCCTCGCGCTGCTGCCAATCCTCTTCGGTCAAGCCTTTCGTCTGCTCGGAAAGACTCCGCTGCGCATGATTGACGAGCATCATAAACGCAATGCGCGGATCGTCATCGAGGTCGTCCAGCTCGTCTTGTGAGACAAAATTGAGAATAGTCATCGCCTGACGTAACCCCTGCCACCTGTATGTTTCGTTCGCGAGTTACTCTCCGGCATGACGAAACTATTGCCATTCTGCTTACGTGCGCCACTTATCCGGGTGGCCGCCTTTCGTTTTTCGGACACGCTCAACCATCGGCGCCGCCTTGGGATTGTGCTCCTTCGCCCACGCAATGGCTTCAGCTTGGGTCGGCAAAACAGCGCTCGCACGTGCCGAATCCGGCTTTCTCACCGCGTAGTCGCCTTGCTCGCGGCGTTCAATGAACAATTGATTTTTATCCATGCAATTGCCCCCATATTTTGCGTCACCGAAGCGACAACCCCATATATATGGGAAGTCACAAAGCGACGCTCAAGGGGCTGCCAGAAGATATTTTACGCCTGCAATCCGGAATTCTTGTCGCTGCTCTTCCTCATCGGCTAACCAACTGTCGCATTAAGCCCTATTGTGGGACGTCGGAGTTGGCCCACGGGCAAATGCCGGATTTCGCCATTCATCTCTCGGCGACC
>PLUZ01000169.1:0-1562 GCA_003162995.1 Methylocapsa sp.
CCGCCGCCGACAATTGCACCGCACCCCATGGCTGATCGTCGCGGAGATTAGCGACGATTTCGGGTACCCGGGAGCCCGCCGGCTGGGCCTGGAACGAGGTCGCGGAAACACCCCCTATGTTGATTGGTGCCGCGGTCTTGCTCGCGATCGTGCTGCCGATCGCGGCGCGCCGGTCCGGCTGGTCCTCAAAGGAGAGTGTTCCCGAGAAACCGTTGCCGAAGGTCGCCGTATAGGCCAATAAAGAGACGAGCGCGTTGGACCCGCGCAGACTCTTGAAATTGATGGCATCCGCGTAAAAATCGAACATCGATTGCGCCCGGCCCGCGGTCAAACCTGCGAATTGGATGAACGCCCTGCTGACAATTGTCGTCTCGCGCGACGCGCTTGTTCCAGCCGTCGTATTGAACGTAGCTGCCTGGGATCCAAGGCTGCCGAGAGCCGCGCTGCCATTCGATCCGTAGAATGAATCGACGCGAATGAAAGAGCGCAAGGTGCCCAAGGGCGACTGTGTCCGGGCATCGAGTTCAACGCGGCCCAGCGCCGCGAAATCAGTCGCATCGCGCGAACGAGCGTTGGAGTATTGGGATGGCAACGGAACAAATCCAGCGCCGAGATGCGGCGCGCCATTGCCGTAGAAGAGGGGGCCGACAATGCTGAACGATGGATCAAAGCTGCGCAGCTCGGCCAGGGCCATGCCGCCAACCCGCAGACACGTCTCCGTGCCGGGGATGTAGAAAAAGCCGGTGCCATAGGCGTCGCAAATGCGCACATACTCGATCGGCGCCGCCTGACGCTCCGGAAGATCGGCCGCGCGGGCGCCGGGAGCACATACGATGCCCGTCAAAGTCGCGGCCGAACCAAGAAGAACCACCCTAAAGAGTCTCATGTCATCCCCCCAATGTAAGGATCCCATCCGGGATCATTTGTTTCTGGCAGCGCAGCGGTGGCACCGGCGGGTCTAGCGGCCAAGTCAAGCGGCACTGGCGTGTCAGTGCGGCCGGGCCGGGCAAGGTTCTGGCTTTCATGCGCAAGCTCCATCGCAAAAAAAAACGCCGCTGGCGGACCCCACACGAGTGTGGCGGTCAGTCAGCGGCGTTGCTGGATGCCTAGGCCCTTCGTTGGACCCAGAATGGGCCGTTCGCCGGCCCGAGCAACCTTTCCCGCAAGCCGTATGCCAAAGCCGTCACACGGCGTTTTTCCCTTTGCAGGCGACCCGCGGTGTCCGATCTGCCGTGCTGGTTGAGCAGTATTCGTACAAAGCCTGCCAAAGCGTTGCACATGACGCCAACTAAATGTGCAGAACACACAAATTAAGCATCACGAATATACAAGAGCGGGAGCGTGAAACACTGATTATAAAAATATATTTATAAACTCTCTGGTGTTTAGCCAAGTAAAGCTAAATTGATTAAGGCTGACTATGGACTGTTATCCAGATTTTGAGCGTTCCAGAATCATTCAGCGAACAGATCCTACTCACTGCCGATTGATTGGGACTCTGTCCCGTCGCTTCGTTAGCTCCTCTCCTCCCGAAGGATCTCAAGATTGAGCCAATTCTCCTC
>PLUZ01000169.1:1692-10707 GCA_003162995.1 Methylocapsa sp.
CACCGATGTCGTCAGCCGGTCGAGAAAATCGCGATCATGGCTGACAACCAGCAGGGTCCCTTTGTAGTCGCCGAGCATTTCCTGCAAAAGATCGAGCGTTTCGAGATCGAGATCGTTGGTCGGCTCGTCGAGAACGAGGAGATTGGAGGGCCGCGCCAAGACCCGCGCGAGCATGAGCCTTCCGCGTTCGCCGCCCGAGAGCCGCCCGATCGGCGTGCGCGCCTGTTCCGGGCCGAATAAAAACTCCTTCATATATCCAATGACATGCTTGCGCTCGCCGTTGATCTCGACGAAATCGCTGCCGCCGCCGGTGAGCGCGTCTTTCAAGACTGTCTCTGGATCGAGGCTCGCCCGGCCCTGGTCGAGCGACGCCAGCAAAAGATTGGCGCCGTGGCGGACAGACCCTTGGTCCGGCGCCAAGGCACCCGTCAAAAGACCGAGGAGCGTCGTCTTGCCGGCNNATGACGAGCTTGCCGGAAAGATCCGCCTCGGCGGCCTCGAACTTGACTGATCTAGCGGCGCGCCGCTGGCGCTGCTCATTGCGCATCGAAACGAGGCCCGCAAGACGCTTTTGATTGCGCTTGCGCCGCGCGGTGACGCCATAACGCAGCCAATCCTCTTCCGCGGCGATCTTGCGATCAAACTTATGCGCCGCGCGTTCTTCTTCTTCGAGCGCGGCGTCGCGCCAGGCCTCGAATTCGGCAAAGCCGCGCGCGAGGACGCGGGTGCGGCCGCGATCGAGCCACGCTGTGCTGCGCGAAAGATTTTGCAAAAATCTCCGGTCGTGGCTGATGATCACGAGAGCGGAGCGGGTGACTTTCAGCTCCGCCTCGAGCCACTCGATCGCCGGCAAATCGAGATGATTGGTCGGCTCGTCGAGAAGCACAATATCGGGCTCCGGCGCGAGCGCGCGGGCAAGCGCCGCCCGCCTCGTCTCGCCGCCGGAAAGCCGCGCCGGATCTTCCTCGCCGGTCAACCCCAGTTCATTCAAGAGTGTCCGGGCGTGATGGCGATCATCGGTGGGGCCAAGCCCCGCCTCGACATAGGCGAATGTGGTGGCATAGCCGGCAAGATCGGGCTCCTGCGGCAAATACCGCACAGAGGCGCCGGGCTGCAGAAAGCGCGTCCCGCTATCTGGCTCAACGAGGCCCGCCGCGATGTTCAGAAGCGTCGATTTGCCCGATCCATTGCGCCCCACAAGGCACAAACGCTCGCCCGCCGAGACCGACAGCGAAGCCCCCTCGAGCAGAGGTTTGCCGCCGAGGGTAAGCGAAATATTCTGTAGCAAAAGAAGAGGGGGTGCCATGCGTATCCGGTTCGGGAAAGCTTCCGCGCACTGGTGTTTAACATTTTATGGTGCGGTGAATGCAACACTCGCCAAGGACCATAAATGCCGCCCGCATCAAGCTCTGTGCAGCAGGGCGGTCACGAGAACCGGTTCGGCGTCGTCCAGCGCCCGCTGAAGGTCCTTTTGCGTCGAAAAGCTCCCATAAAGGCGCTTGCCCTCCGCCCGAACTGTAAAGCTCGATTCCCGGAAAGGCCAGGGATCGAGAATGAGTTCATCGAAGATCAGGGCACGAGTCTCGTCGCGCGGGCGCAGGCTGAGGTCTATCTTGCGATCCCCCTCTGCTGGCACGTCGGGGATCCGTATTTCCCTTTTCACGCCACCGCAGATTGCGAGCGAAATCCAGTCAAGCGCCGCGATCAAAAGCTGGTTGCGCCTGATGGCTTCCGGCGCCGCCTCCCGGCCGGTCTCGGGGTCCGCCCGCAGGGAAGCCGCCAGCCGCGCCTGAAGAAGATGCTGCTCATCGAGAAAAGCACGCACAGCCCTGGCATTCTCCGGGCTGGCCTTGGCGAAATCGAAATAGCGCGCATAAATCGTATCCGCGTGGAGCGAGACCAAAAGCGCCGTATAGCGTCCAATGGTGCGGGCGCGTCGCACGCCGTCACGCCAGAGCGTTACGTGCACATCCGGCGGCACCTTGCGGAACTCCTGCGGAAGGCCAGTCTCGGCATCGAGCGCGGGCGTCTCTTCCCAGGACTGCCAGCCTATGTCGTGCTGCTCGGCGGCGAGGCAAACCTCCTCGTGCGGCACCAGTGCAGCGAAATACTCGTTGCCCCAGGCGCGCGCCATCTGGCCGGAAAGCCAAGCATGGCTCGGCTGCGGAATGGCGATTACACCGGAGCCCTCCTTACGCAGCAGCATGGGTGTTACATGATCGTTTTTGCCTAAAAAACAATGCGGATCCGCTTCCGTTCCTGGCGGTACGGCACAGCGGCATGGAAAAGCCCACGAAAAATTTGCACGGCCGGGGAATAAAAAGCCACCCCGCCAAGTCACCTCAGTAGCAACGGCACAAGGCCTCGGCTGTGATGGAAAGCCTCTCTCGGGATCACACCCGCGGGCAGCACCAAAGGAGACTGATCATGAACATCCTCAAACTCGCATTTCTTGGGTCCGCCTTGCTTTTCTCGGGTGCCGCCATCGCGTCTTACGCTTCGCCAGAAGGCAATCGGCATGTCGGTGACACCGCCTCCTACGCCGCGCCGGAAGGCAATGGACACGTCGACATAGCATGATCCGCGCTGGCGGTCCGAGGCCCCGGACAATCGCCCCGGGGTCTCGCAAACCGGCCGTTGACACCGGAGAACCGCACATGAAGACGATCCTCAAAATCCTGTTCATTCCAGCCGTTGTTTTTGGCCTGACCGCATATGGGATGTGGGCCACCGTTCTGGCCGAAAGGCANNAGCCCCACCGATGGTGAGCGGTGCTGATGTCTGCCGCGGCAGGGCACCGGCGTGGTCACGACGATTAGGCCCTTAGGCTTTTGCAGTTCCACTCAGTCTGTGACTTTTGGAGACTCGATAATGTCAAATGACGACACAAGCAAAGGGATCGACCGGCGCGGCGCCCTCGAATGTATGATCTGGGCTGGGACCGGCGTCATCTGGACGCTCAGCGGTGGCATGCCGAAATCCTCGCAGCTCCTCGGCACGGGTCCGGCGCAAGCGGCCGAAAAAGTGGCCACGGGCTTCAGCTTCCTGCAAATTTCCGACAGCCATGTCGGGTTCAACAAACCGGCCAATCCCGACGCGCTAGGGACCTTGAAGGAAGCGATCGCCAAGGTGAGCGACCTTCCAGCCAGGCCCGCCTTCATGATCCACACCGGCGATATCACCCATCTTTCGAAGCCGGGGCAATTCGACGATGCCGAAAAAGTTATCGGCGAAGCCAAGCTCGATGTTCATTACGTGCCAGGCGAGCACGATCTCATCGACGAGGACAACGGCAAGGCCTATCTCGATCGCTTCGGCAAGAACACCAAGGGCGGCGGCTGGTACTCTTTCGACGCTGGCGGCGTGCATTTCATCGGCCTCGTCAATGTCGCCAATTTGAAAGCGGGCGGCATGGGCTCGCTCGGCGATGAGCAACTGGCTTGGCTCGCGGACGATCTCAAAGGCAAACCAACATCAACGCCGGTCGTCGTCTTCGCCCATATTCCGCTCTGGACCATCTCAGCCGATTGGGGCTGGGGCACCGAGGATTCGGCGCGCGCACTCACCTTGCTCACGCGGTTTGGATCGGTCACCGTGCTCAACGGCCATATCCATCAATTGATGCAGAAAGTGGAAGGCAATGTTACCTTCCATACCGCGAGGTCGACGGCCTTCCCGCAGCCCGCGCCGGGAACCGCGCCCGCACCCGGACCCATGCTCGTGCCAGCCGAAAAGCTGCGCGGTTTGCTGGGCATAACGAGCGTCGAGGTGCATCATGGCAAAGGAGCTCTCGCGATCACCGATACGCCGCTGGCCACAAGTTGAAACCGACGAAAGTGAGGAAACCCAATATGCTGAAATTTCGTACGCGGCGCCGTGCCGGCGCAGTCTTTATCGCCGTTACGCTCGCCGCCGTTCCAGCATTACCCGTTCGCGCGGCGGACACGGAGGTAAATATCGAAAATTTCACCTTCGCGCCAGAGGAGCTGACCGTGAAGGCCGGGACAGTCATCGTCTTCCGCAATCGCGACGATATTCCCCACACGGTCAATGGCACTAAGGGCGAATTCCATTCCAAGGCTCTGGATACCGACGAGAGCTTCTCCTTCACCTTTGCGAATCCCGGAACCTATGAATATTTTTGCGGCCTGCATCCCCAAATGACGGGCAGGGTCGTTGTGACGCCTTGAGGTGTAATGATGATCAAATCCACGTGACCGTGCCGATCTATTTTGTTGGAAGAGCATTTACGCACAAGAGGTGCAAAGGCACCGTCGCGCACTTATATCTAGGGTTAGATGCAAGTCCGGATTGGATTCGATCCAAATCCAAGGGTCCGGCAAACCGTCGATCTATGACGGGGGCGCGGCGGTTAAGGAGACCGCCAATGAACATTCTCAAGCGTATGCTCACTGGTACTCTCAGACTCGCCTTCTTCGGGGCTCTGAAGGCCGCGCTTTACACATATATGCTTTTCCTCCCTGACTCGACACTTGCCAGCACCGCGTCCGAGAGCAATGGCTATGTTGGCGATGGTGTTTCCCGCGCCGCGTCCGAGGGCAATAGCATTGCCACTGTGACCAAGGCTGACGCAGCGGCCCCCGAATCCTATCCAAACAGTCTGCAGCTTTTTGGATCATGGGAAAGCTTGGATTAAGGACCCCTGCGCTATGGATCTGATGCCGCAGGCGCTGTCGCAATGACTGGATCGAAGGCGCCCATTTTCCCGTGTAGTCTCTCCAAGATTCAGAATGGGAAGGGCACCAGGACGACTGGCCATCGGCGCTGGGAAGCGCAATTCTCGCGGAAAACCTGCCGGAGGGACCAGGCGCGATGGTATAAGGCCGGCACAGCGAAACTCAGACACCAGGACCTTCGAAATGGGCTTCCCCTCTTGACGCAGGCCCCTGCGAATGACCAGTTTGCCACGGTGGTCATGCCGCACCTCGACGACGCTTACGCGCTGGCTCGCTGGCTTACCGGCAATAGCGCCGACGCAGAGGATATTGTCCAGGAAGCCTGTGTGCGCGCGTTGCGGGGGCTCGACCGCTACAGTGGCGGCAACGCGCGTGCCTGGCTTCTTGCCATCACGCGAAACACGGCCTTCACTTGGATGGCCCGCAACAGGCCGAAAGCGCTGCTGGTAACAGAAGACATCGAAGCCCTGGCGCCAGCGGATGAAGCGGCGACGCCGGAAGAAGCCTTGATTGAAAAGGCCGACGCAGCGGCAATCGAGCGCGCGATCGGCGCTTTGCCGCCGCCCTTTAAGGAGACCCTCGTGCTGCGCGACATTAATGGATTAAGCTACCGTGAGATCGCCGAAATAACCAGCGTGCCCGTGGGCACGGTGATGTCGCGGCTCGCCCGCGCGCGCGGCCTCCTCATGGCGGCCTTGGGGAGCCCGCAAATCAAATGACATCCGTTGACGAAACTCTTCTCACCCATGCGGCGCTCGACGGCGAACTCGATGCCGCCGGCATGCTCGATTTTGAAAAGCGTTTGGCCGGAAATGCCTCCCTCGCCGCCGAATATGGCCGCCTGAAAACCTTACGCGAAGTCATGCGCCGGGAACTCGTCAACCCCGTGGCGCCGCAAGCCTTGCGCGACCGTATCGCGGCGATGGCAGCGCCCTCCATCGTGCCTCAGGCAACCCGCGCGGCCCCGCCTTGGCGGGCCATGGCGGCATCGGCTATCCTCGCGGCGGGGCTCGGCAGCGCTGCGACGTGGCTAGCGCTGCAACCTGCCATCCAAGACACCAATCTTACCGATACGCTGATCGCCGATCACAAACGCGGGCTTCTGTCTGGCCAGCCCTTCGATATTGCATCTTCCGATCGTCACACGGTCAAACCCTGGTTCGCGACGCGCTTCGCGCTGGCACCAAAGGTGCTGGACCTCGCAACACAAGGATTTCCGCTCGCCGGCGGCAGGATCGACGTTATCGCGGGGGCTCCCACGCCGGTCCTGATCTACCGGCACAACGAGCATTTTATCAGCCTGACCGCCCTGCCCGCGCAAGCTGCGATGCCAGCGCCGGCTTTCGCCGTCGATGGCTATTCCGTCGAGGTTTGGCGCGACGGCGGCACCGAATATTGGGCTATCTCGGACATCGACCCGGCGGAGCTTTCAAAATTCCGTCAGCTTTTCGAGGCCGCAGCGAAACCTGTTCCGGAAAAGAACGGTTGAGGCCGCTTGTACACGCAGGATCTGCGGCAGCTGAACTGAGAAACCCGCGCCGCACTCGCATTTGGTCCCTTGCGTGGAAAGCAAGCGCGGCCTTCTCTCGCAATAGGGATGAGCCGCCGCTCAGATTTTGAGCACGGCCCTTAACTCCTGCAGCTGATCGCGCTTTTCGACCGCGGCCCGGCGCGCCTCGTCACTCGTGGCGCGGGTGATTTCTTCTTCGAAGCTGCCGATCCCTGCTTCGATCTTGGCCGCGTCGAGATCTGCCAAGTCGATCGCTTGATTGGCGAGGATGGTAAGACCCGAAGTCGCGACTTCGGCGAAGCCGCCAGGCACGAAGAGGCGGAGTTTTTTGGCCGGCGTCTCCTCGATCACGACAACGCCTGGCTTCAAGCTTGAGATCAAAGGCGCGTGGTCCTTGAGGACAGTGAACTCGCCTTCCGTTCCAGGGACGACGACAGCTTCGACCTCTCCCGAGAAGACGAGTTTTTCAGGAGAAACGATTTCAAAGTGAAATGCCGCCATCGACTGCCCCGAATAATCCTATCCAAAAAGTCTGCAACTTTTTGGGATCACAGTTTTCATTGCCGCATGATCTTATCCAAAAAGTCTGCAACTTTTTGGGATCATGCTTTAGGCCGCTTCGGCCGCGAGCTTTTGCGCTTTCTCGACGGCTTCCTCGATGGAGCCCACCATATAGAAGGCAGCCTCCGGCAAATGATCGTAATCCCCCGACACCAGCCCTTTGAAACCCTTGATCGTGTCGGCAAGCGAAACGAGCTTGCCGGGTGAACCGGTGAACACTTCGGCGACGTGGAAGGGCTGCGACAGGAAGCGCTCGATCTTGCGCGCGCGGGCAACCGTCACCTTGTCTTCTTCGGAGAGCTCGTCCATGCCCAGAATGGCGATAATATCTTGCAGTCCTTTGTAGCGCTGCAAAATCTGCTGGACCTGGCGGGCGACCGCATAATGCTCCTCGCCCACGACAAGCGGCGATAACATGCGCGATGTCGAGTCGAGCGGATCGACCGCCGGATAAATACCCTTCTCGGCGATGGCGCGCGACAAGACGGTTGTCGCATCGAGATGCGCGAAGGAGGTTGCAGGCGCCGGATCCGTCAAATCGTCGGCCGGCACGTAGATGGCTTGCACCGAGGTGATCGAGCCCTTGGTGGTTGTGGTGATCCGTTCCTGCAAGTCTCCCATGTCGGTTGCGAGTGTCGGCTGATAGCCGACCGCCGAGGGAATGCGGCCGAGGAGCGCCGAAACTTCCGAGCCCGCCTGGGTGAAACGGAAGATATTGTCGATGAAGAACAGAACGTCCTGGCCCTTGTCGCGGAAATCCTCGGCGACCGTGAGCCCGGTCAGCGCGACGCGGGCGCGCGCGCCCGGCGGCTCGTTCATCTGGCCATAAACCAGGGCGCATTTCGAGCCCTTGGCGGAGCCGCCATGCTCATGCGGATCCACATTCACCTTGGACTCGATCATTTCGTGATAGAGATCATTGCCTTCGCGGGTCCGCTCGCCCACCCCGGCGAACACCGAATAGCCGCCGTGCGCCTTGGCGATATTGTTGATGAGCTCCATGATCAAAACGGTCTTTCCGACCCCGGCGCCGCCGAAGAGCCCGACCTTGCCGCCCTTCGAGTAAGGCGCCAGAAGATCGACGACCTTGATGCCGGTCACAAGGATCTGCGCCTCGGTCGCTTGATCGGCATAGGAGGGCGCCGGCTGATGGATCGCGCGGCGGGATGTCGCCCCAACCGGACCCAATTCGTCCACCGGCTCGCCAATGACATTGATGATGCGGCCAAGACATTCGTCGCCAACCGGCACCATGATCGGCGAGCCAGTATCGGTGACCTTCTGGCCGCGGGTGAGACCTTCGGAAACATCCATCGCGATGCAGCGCACCGAATTTTCACCGAGATGCTGCGCAACTTCGAGCACCAGGCGGTTGCCATGGTTGTCGGTTTCGAGCGCGTTGAGGATTTTCGGCAGATGCCCGTCGAATTTCACGTCGACGACCGCGCCGATGACCTGCGTGACGTGGCCCGTGGGCAAATTGGATGCGGCGTCAGCCATGCTTCGTCCCCTTGATGAATTGAATGTTTAGAGCGCTTCGGCGCCGGAGATGATCTCGATCAGTTCCTTGGTGATCATCGCCTGGCGGGAGCGGTTATATTTCATGGTTTGTTTCTTGATCATCTCACCGGCATTGCGCGAGGCGTTGTCCATGGCGCTCATCCGCGCCCCTTGTTCCGACGCGGCATTTTCAAGAAGCGCCCGCAAGATCTGAATCGAAATGTTGCGCGGCAGGAGTTCCGCGAGAATTTCTTCCTCGTCAGGCTCATAGTCGTAAGCCGCGCCGGACGGCGAAGCTTTCGCGTCCGCCGGCAGAGCGAGCGGAATAATTTGCTGCGCGGTCGGAATTTGCGAAATCACCGACTTGAACCGCGAGAAAAACAACGTGCAGACGTCGAACTCGCTGGCCTTGTGCAACGCAATGATCTTGCGGCCGATCGCGTCGGCATCGTCGAAACCGAGCGAGCGAACCGAACGCAGATCGATCACTTCGATGATCTGGCGTCCGAATTGCCGGCGCAGGACGTCATGCCCTTTTTTGCCGACACAAAGGATTTTGACCGTCTTGCCCTGCCCGATGAGCGACGCCGCCGTCTCGCGCGCGAGCCGCGCGATCGAGGAATTAAAAGCGCCGCAAAGACCGCGCTCGGCAGTACAGACGACCAAGAGATGGACCGTGTCGCCGCCGCCGCCGAGCAGACGAGGAACATGCCCGCTCGTCCCGATCGAGGCGGCGAGATTGGTCAA
>PLUZ01000169.1:10784-14968 GCA_003162995.1 Methylocapsa sp.
AATCTCGCTCACGCAAAGTTCTTGGCGTAGGCATCGACAATCGATTTGAGTTTCTTGGCTGAGTCGTCCGAGAGATCTTTCGAGGCGCGAATCGCATCGAGGAGATCGGGATGACTCGCCCGCAGGAGCGCGAGGAGTCCTTCCTCGAAGGCGCGCACCCGGTCCACCGGAAACGCATCGAGATAGCCATTGACCCCGGCATAAATCACGCAAACCTGTTCCTCGACCTTCAAGGGCGAGAACTGCGCTTGTTTCAAAAGCTCGGTCAAGCGCGAGCCGCGCGCGAGCAGGCGCTGCGTCGTCGCATCGAGATCGGAACCGAACTGCGCGAAAGCCGCCATCTCCCGGTATTGCGCGAGTTCGCCCTTGATCTTGCCCGCGACCTTTTTCATCGCCTTAGTTTGCGCGGATGAGCCAACGCGCGAGACGGAAAGGCCGACATTCACGGCGGGCCGGATACCTTGGTAGAAAAGATCCGTCTCAAGAAAGATCTGGCCGTCGGTGATCGAGATGACATTCGTCGGAATATAGGCCGAAACGTCATTGGCTTGCGTTTCGATCACCGGCAGAGCCGTGAGCGAGCCCGAGCCATGGGCTTCGTTGAGTTTTGCCGCGCGCTCGAGCAACCGTGAATGCAGATAGAACACATCGCCCGGATAGGCCTCGCGTCCCGGCGGCCGGCGCAACAAAAGCGACATCTGGCGGTAGGCGACGGCTTGTTTGGAGAGATCATCGTAGATGATCAAAGCGTGCATCCCATTGTCGCGGAAATATTCGCCCATCGCGCAGCCGGCGAAGGGCGCCAGGAACTGCATCGGNNGCCGGATCGGACGCGGTTGCCGCGACAACGATCGAATAGGCCAACGCGCCCTGCTCTTCCAAGACTTTCACGAATTGCGCGACGGTCGAGCGTTTCTGTCCGATCGCAACATAGACGCAATAGAGCTTGAGGCTTTCGTCATCGCCTTGGTTCAGCGGCTTTTGATTGAGAATGGTATCGAGCGCCACCGCGGTCTTGCCGGTCTGGCGATCGCCGATGATCAGTTCGCGCTGGCCGCGTCCGATCGGGATCAAGGCGTCGATTGCCTTAAGGCCGGTCGCCATCGGCTCATGCACGGATTTGCGCGGGATGATGCCCGGCGCTTTGACATCGACGCGGGCGCGCTTCTCGAAATGAATTGGGCCCTTGCCATCGATTGGATTGCCGAGCGCATCGACAACCCGGCCGAGCAGCCCCTTGCCGATCGGCACATCAACGATGGCGCTGGTCCGCTTGACCGTCTGGCCTTCCCCGATGTCGCGGTCGCTGCCGAAGATGACGATACCGACATTGTCGCTCTCGAGGTTCAACGCCATGCCGCGCACGCCGTTCTCGAACTCGACCATCTCGCCGGCCTGGACGTTGTCGAGGCCGTAGACGCGGGCGATGCCGTCGCCGACTGACAAGACCTGACCGACTTCGGTCACTTGGGCTTCATTGCCGAAATTGGCGATCTCGTTCTTGAGAATCGCGGAAATTTCTGCGGCGCGGATATCCACCATCAGCCGACCTCTTTCATGCGTGTGCGAATAGAATTGAGCTTGGTCTTCAGCGAAGCGTCGACCATGCGCGAACCGAGCTTGACGATGATGCCGTCGATGATCGAGGCGTCCGTCTTGACGTTGAGATTGACCGTTTTACCGCCGGTCGCCGCCGAAAGAGCCTGACGCAGCGCGCTCTCATGCTCCGGGCGCAGCGGAGAGGCCACGGTCGCCTCGGCGCGAACAAGCCCTTTGGCGTTCTCGTCGAGGCGCTGGAAGGCCGCGATCATCTCGGGCAGCACGAAGAGGCGCCGCTTCGTCGCGACGAGGCGGATGAAGTTCGCGGCCAAGCCTTTGATGTCGGCGCTGGACAGGACGGCGTCTAGCGCCTTCACCTGTTCCGCGGCCGAAAACACCGGGCTTTCCACCAGTCGACGTAAATCGGCGCTGTCGCCGAGCAACCGTTGGAACGCCGCGAGCGACCGGGAGACCTCTTCGGTCGCGCGTTGCTCGGACGCCAATTCATGTAGGGCGAAAGCGTAACGTCCCGCTACGCCGGAAAGGTCGACTCCGTCTTGAGCCACTTGGTTTTGCTCTTTAAGATCGGGGCCGCTTTAAACGCTCCCGGTCGCGCCGTTAGCGCGGCGGCGGAATTTGGAGCGTTCAAGCGACGATAAGGTCAGGGTGAGGAACCAAGGCCGCAACGCCCTCGCTCCAATGCGAGCGTCCCCTAACACAGGCCATTTTGTGGCGCAACCCTATCGGTGCGGCCGAGGCGCGGCGTGGAGACGGAAAAGCTGGCGACTTGTTCGCTTTTGCGCGATATACGCGCGGAGCGCACAAAAAACGCGCGATAACGCGGGGGCGGACATGACTGCGGCGGTCGTTGGCGTCATCGGCGGATCGGGAGTCTACGATCTGCCGGGGCTGGAAAATATACGCGAAGAGAGGTTCGAGACTCCCTGGGGCGCCCCTTCCGACGCTTTGCGTTTTGGGACGATCGGCGAAACCCGCGTGGTGTTTCTGGCGCGTCATGGCCGCGGACATTGGTTTTCGCCCTCGGGCATAAATTACCGCGCCAATATCGACGCCCTGAAACGGGCGGGAGTCACCGACATCGTGTCGGTTTCGGCCTGCGGCTCGTTCAAATCCGAACTCTATCCCGGACTCTTCGTGGCCGTGGATCAATTCGTCGATCGCACCTTTTCGCGAGACTCCTCGTTTTTTGGCAATGGATGCGTCGCCCATGTCTCGATGGCGCATCCAGTCGCGCCGAAACTTTCCGAGCGCATTCTGGCCGCCGCCAGGGCCGAGCAAATCGCTTGCGCGCCAGGGGGAACCTATGTCTGCATCGAGGGTCCGCAGTTTTCCACTTACGCCGAATCGTTAACCTATAAGGCCGCCGGTTACGACGTGATCGGCATGACCGCTCTGCCGGAGGCGAAACTCGCGCGCGAAGCGGAGATCTCCTACGCGACCATCGCCATGGTGACGGATTTCGATTGCTGGCACCCCGAACACGACGACGTCGACGTGGCGGCGGTGATCGAGGTCGTGCGGGCCAATGCGCAGGCCGCGAGCCGATTGCTGGCGCGCTTGCTGCGCGATTTTCCGGCGGAGCATGAAGCCTGTCCCAACGGCTCGGATCGCGCGCTTNNGGTGCCCGAGGCGCGCGCCCCCGCGCTGCTGAGAAAGCTCGACGCGGTGATGGGCCGGCTGAACGGGAAGCAAGCGCGAACTTGATTTCCAGCGCCGCTCCAGGAGCGTGGATCTTCGCGCCGGATCGCGGAAAAATGCGCGAGCGTTTTTTAGTTATCGTGGCTCTTCAGGGCTTCGTTCCGATAAAAACATAACCGATCCCCGGCGCCGTCATGAGCATTCGGGGTTCGGATGGATCGTCCTCGATCTTCAAACGCAATTGCCGGACGACGACCCGGAGGTGTCCCACGTCCTCCGGACGCCGCGCGCCCCATAGGGCCTTCAGAATTTCCTCATGACCGAGCGGCTGTCCGGCTTGGCGCGCGAGCGCGACAAGAAGCTTATATTCCGTTCGCGTCAGCTTGACCGCGGCGCCGTCTTTTTCCACGGAGCGCGTTTTCGTGTCTATGACAAGGCCGCCCGCCTGGATCATCCGGTCCTGCGCCACATTGCGCAGCGCCGAGCGCACGCGCGCCAGAAACTCGCCTATGACAAACGGCTTCTCCAGATAATCATTGGCGCCCGTATCGAGCGTCAGGATTTTTTCCGCCTCGCTGTCGCGCGCCGATACGACAATGATCGGGACTGGCGAACTCGCGCGAATTTTGCGGATGAGCTTTTTGCCGTCCATGTCGGGCAGCCCAAGATCGAGAACGACAATGTCGGGCGCCCATTCGGCGACAAGAACGAGGGCTTCCTTTCCAGTCGCGGAATCAAGAACCTCGTACCCGCTCGCCGTCAATGCGGCCCGCAGGAATCTTTGCGTGTGAGGCTCGTCTTCGACCACCAGAATGCGCATGCCAACAGGTCCAATTTCCCGTCTCGATGCGGAAACATTGCGGCTGGTTCGTGTAAGGGCGCTATTGCGAATATTTCTTCGCGCATTAGGAAAGTCATAAATATTCGAGCTTGAAACGATGATGAAAGGGCGCGGGCGTAATCCACCCGTCCATAAAACTCGGGGC
>PLUZ01000184.1 GCA_003162995.1 Methylocapsa sp.
TGGGCTATACGCTTGCCGCGGGTCCCGTTCGTGCCGGAGTCATCAAAACCGGGACGGAAGGCCTTTCCGCCGGAGCGGCAACGATTCCGGTGTCCGGCGCCGAAATGCAGGCCTATTATGCGAGGCCCACGGGAGCCGCGAAGCCGCCGGTCATCCTCGTCGCCATGGAGGTCTTTGGCCTGCATGAGCACATCAAGGATGTGACACGGCGGCTAGGCGCGCTCGGCGCCTTCGCGGTGGCACCCGATATCTATTTCCGCCTCGGCGACCTTACCCAAATCACGCAACCGGCGCAGCTCATGCCGCTCGTCAACAGCAAGCCCGACCGCGAACTGTTTTTCGATCTCGACGCAACCGTTACTTGGGCGGGGCTGCAAGGCGGTGACACGAACCGGCTCGGGATCATCGGCTTTTGCCGGGGCGGCCGGACCGTCTGGCTCTATGCGGCGCATAACGCCAGCCTCAAGGCGGGTGTTGCCTTTTACGGCAGCCTCATGGATCCCCCGAGCGCGGCCATGCCGAAAAACGCCTTTGACCTCGCAACCGAGGTGAAAGCACCGGTGCTCGGCCTTTACGGCGCCGAGGACGCGAGCATTCCGCCCGATCAGGTCGAGGCAATGAAAGAAAAGTTGGAAGCCGCCGGAAAGACGGCGAAGTTCAAGATCTATCCGGGCGCTGGCCATGGATTCTTCGCCGATTACCGGCAAAGTTATCGCGCCGACGTGGCGCAAGACGCCTGGATGACAATGCAGGCCTGGTTCAAGAAATATGGTGTGTTGGACTGAGAGTACGGCCAGCCCGCGACCTGGCCAGGCTTGCGGGCGCGAGAGCGCCGGGACTGGCAATCAGCCCGTTGCCGCCATACCTAATAAGGAGCCCGCATAAGGATAAAGGCGATGGGAGTTCTTGAGCGAACGGATCATCGGCAAACGGATTTTTCAAAAGGCGCAAACGCCGATTGGACGATCCCCCAAGGGTTTGAGTGCTATAGCGAGGCCGAGCATCGGACGTGGACGATGCTCTATGAGCGCCAGGCGGACATATTGCCGGGGCGCGCCTGCGACGCTTTTCTGCATGGGCTCGACGCGCTTGATCTGCACGGCCATGGCATTCCTGATTTCCGCCAATTGAATGAAAAGCTCCTGGCTCTCACAGGGTGGCGGATCGTGGCGGTGCCGGGCCTCGTGCCCGATGCGGTATTCTTCGAACATCTCGCCAACCGGAGGTTTCCGGCCGGTAATTTCATCCGCGGCGCGAACGAACTCGATTATTTGGAGGAGCCGGACGTATTTCACGATGTTTTCGGCCATGTGCCGATGCTGACCGATCCGGTCTTTGCCGATTACATGCAAGCCTATGGGAAAGGCGGGCTGCGCGCACTCTCGCTCGGCAGCCTTGCCAATCTCGCAAGGCTCTATTGGTACACGGTCGAGTTCGGGCTGTTGGAAACGTCTCAGGGCTTGCGGATCTATGGCGCTGGCATTGTGTCCTCGCGAACGGAATCGATCTTCGCGCTCACCTCCGATTCGCCGAACCGCCTTGGGTTCGATCTGGAAAGGGTGATGCGCACGCTTTATCGCATCGACGACTTCCAGCAGGTCTATTTCGTCATCCCCTCGTTGCAATATTTGCTGGATGTCACGACCGGGACCGATTTCGGTCCCCTCTATGCCAAACTGTCAAGAATGCCCGGCATTCCGATTGCCGCGATCGAACCGAGCGATAGGATAGTCACACGAGGGACACAGGACTACGCGAGGAGCGGCGGACGCATGCGGCAAGGCGCGGCGGTGCCGTGAGCAGTCTCGCGGGAAGGACAACATCATGCGGGACAAGGTTGTAGTTGTCACCGGCGGCTTCGGCGTGCTTGGGCAGGCGATCGCGGAAGCGGCGCTCGCGGCCGGAGCCTTTGTGGCTCTCCCTGGCCGGGAAGCGAAGAGCAGGATCGCCGAACAGGAACGGCTGCTGGTGCTTGGCGGCGTCGATCTCACGGATTTTGCGGCGGTTAAGCAAGCCTTTGAAACGGTGGCCACGCGTTTCGGCAAGATCGACGGTCTCGCCAATGTCGCGGGCGGCTTCCGCTGGCAGACACTCGGTGATGGCGGCCTCGACGGATGGACCGAGCAATTCCGAATGAATCTCTTGACCGCCGCGACGGCAACCAAGGCGGCGCTGCCTTATCTGCGCACATCGCAGGGCGCCATCGTCAATGTAGCCTCGGCCCCGGCCAAGAAGGCGGGTGCGGGAATGGGTGCCTATGCGGCGTCCAAGTCCGGCGTGCTGCGGCTGACGGAAAGCCTTGCCGAAGAAGAGAAGAACGCGGGCGTGCGCGTGAATGCGGTGCTGCCGACAATCATCGATACTCCGCGCAACCGCGCCGACATGCCGAAGGCCGATTTCACGCGTTGGGTGAAGCCCGAAGAGATCGCCAAGGCCATCTTGTTTCTTTTATCCAGTGATGCCAAGGCGATCACCGGCGCCGAGCTTTTGATTTCCGGGCGGACGTGATCAGACGCGCTATTTGGCGGTGGTCAGCGGCAGGCGGTGCGTGTCCTTGAGCGTCGTCAAGACGATCGAGGATTTGACATGCGAGACGCTTGCATGCGGCAGGATCAAATCATTGATGATCCGGGAAAGGTTCTTTAGGTCCGGCACCACCACTTTCAGCAGATAATCCGCGTCCCCAGTCAGCGCATAGGCCTCCTGGATTTCCTCGACCGCGTTTACGAAGTCGCTGAACTTTTTTGCGTTCTCCTTGGAATGCGGAGACATGCTGACTTGGATCAGGGCGAGAAGGCCAATTCCCAGGCGCCTGGCGTTGAGGCGCGCGGTATAGCCTTCGATGACGCCGGTTTCCTCAAGCCTTATGCGGCGGCGGGAACATTGCGAGGCGGAAAGACCAACTTTCTCGGCAAGCTCGGAATTGGTGAGGCGGCCCTCCGCCTCGAGCGCGGCAAGGAGCTTGAGGTCGAATTGGTCGAGCGCGCATAAATCTTGCGAATCAGGCATTTCTCACACGATCCGTGCATCGTCGGCCGGAATTTCGTCCATTATACACGCCTATTTCACCCATTTCGCGCTATTTTTATCATGTTAAAGCAGGATAGGGTGAGAAAATGGGTCCGTTTCCGCACGATGCGCCGCCCGCTAAAATCAGTGCCGAAAATCCGGCTGGCACCGATGGTTTTGAATTCGTGGAATTCGCCAATGCCGAGCCTGATCTGCTCAAGACTTTGTTTGAGCAGATGGGTTTCGATCGTGTCGCGCGGCACAAAACGCGTGCCATCGATCTTTACCGCCAGGGCGGCGTCAACTACATCCTCAACGCCGACCGCCTGAGTTTCGGCGGACGCTTCGCCGATCTGCACGGCCCTTGTGCGCCCTCGATGGCCTGGCGGGTCGTCGATGCGAAACATGCTTTCGCTCATGCGCTGGAGCGCGGCGCGCAGCCTTACAATGGCGAGATGGGCGCCAAGACCATCGACGCCCCTGCGATCCTTGGGATCGGCGGCAGCCTGATCTATTTCATCGACACCTATGGCGCCAAGGGTTCGCCCTATGAGGCCGAATTCGATTGGGCAGGCGAGCGCGACCCGTCGCCAACTGGTTGCGGCATCACCTATATCGATCACTTGACCAACAATGTGTTTCGCGGCGCCATGGACCGCTGGTATCATTTTTATCAAAATCTCTTCAACTTCCGGCAGATTCGCTATTTTAACATCGCCGGGAAAATAACTGGCCTTTATTCCCGTGCGTTAACGAGTCCATGCGGAAAAATCCGGATTCCCTTGAACGAATCCGCCGACGACAAAAGTCAGATCGAGGAGTTTCTGCACCAATATAAGGGCGAAGGTATCCAGCACATCGCCTGCGGCTGCAAGGACATCTATGCCACCGTGAAGCGCTTGGCGGCGCGGGGCCTCGCCTTCATGCCGGCGCCTCCAGACAGCTATTACAAAAGGATCGCTGCGCGGCTTCCCGGCCATGGCGAACCGCTGGAGGCCTTGCGGGCGGGTGGCCTTCTTATCGATGGCGAAATTGTCGAAGGCGGCAAGCCGAAGCTTTTGTTGCAGATTTTTTCAAAGACAGTGATTGGCCCCATTTTTTTCGAGTTCATCGAACGCAAGGGCGACGAGGGATTTGGCGAGGGAAATTTCAAGGCGCTCTTCGAGTCGATCGAAGCCGATCAAATCGAACGCGGCGTGCTCAGGGCCTAAAAATGGAGCTAGCGGCGCAACCCTCTGGCCCAGAGGTATTCGGCATAAACAGCGGTAATGATGAGTACGAGCATGAGCGCGACGAGCCAGGCCACGGCCAGCAAACCGGCGGCGGGTTTGTCGTACGCATGAAAAATATACTGCGGAGTCTGGTCCGTAAACGGACTAAAATGAGCTAGCCAGCCCAATGCCACGCCAAGGCCCGCGGTGATTGCCCAGAACAGAGGCCCGAGCTTATTTTTCAGGGTGAAATATAGCCCAAGGCCAAGAAATGCGTATTTGGCAAAAAAGAAAACGATAGGCAGAAGCTGCCAGTGAATGTCGCCCCGGGCAATATGGTCAAAGTCATGCCCCAAGCTCAACGCTATCAGGAGGACCACCAGAGCTATGAGTTTCTTGTCACGCATGATCTTCTCCTCGACTCCGCGTCGTGCTGAAGGGCCGCGAGACGGGACGGCGTAGGCGATGGCGCCAAGACAAATGGCACAAAGACAAATCGCTCACACTATAATGCCCTATTTGCGCGATCGCATATATATGTGAGGGAGTCCGGCCCCGGCTAGCTGTATCAGTGCCGGTTCGCCTGTTCTATTGTAATGACTGGGAAACCGGCACCAAAAGGGGCTCCTGCCATGCCGCTCCGTTACATGTCCGGCTTCGGCAACGACTTCGAAACGGAGGGGTTGCCGGGCGCCTTGCCGCAAGGGCAGAATTCGCCGCAGCGCTGCCCCTATGGGCTTTATGCCGAGCAATTGTCGGGGACGTCCTTTACCGCGCCGCGCGGCGCCAATGAGCGCTCCTGGCTCTACCGCATGCGCCCCTCGGTCAAACATGCGAGCCGCTTTACGAGCGTCGATGTTCCCTATTGGAAAACCGCGCCGCATATCGTCGCGCACGGCCTGCCGCTTGGCCAATTGCGCTGGGACCCTTTGCCCATTCCCAATGAGCCCTGGACCTTCGTGACCGGCATACGGACCATGACGAGCGCGGGCGATGTTCAAACCCAGATAGGCATGGCGGCGCATGTCTTCCATGTGACGCAGAGCATGGAAGACGATTATTTCATGAATGCCGACGGCGAATTGCTGATCGTGCCGCAACTCGGCGCACTCGACATCGCGACCGAGTTCGGCCGCATTGATATCGCGCCCTGCGAGATCGCGGTGATCCCGCGCGGAATGAAGTTCAAGGTGGGGCTGAAAGACGGTCCCGCGCGCGGCTATGTGTGCGAGAACTATAGTGCGAAGTTCACCTTGCCGGCGCGCGGGCCGATCGGCGCCAATTGTCTCGCCAATCCGCGCGACTTCAAAATTCCGGTGGCGGCCTACGAGGAGAAGGAAACAGCTTGCCGCCTGACGATAAAATGGTGCGGAGGCTTCCATGTCACTGAGATCGGCCATTCGCCGCTCGACGTCGTCGCNNATGAGCGAGTTCATGGGGCTGATCCTTGGCCAATATGACGCCAAGGCGGAAGGCTTTGCGCCTGGCGGGATTTCGCTCCACAATTGCATGCTGCCGCATGGGCCAGACAGGCAAGCTTTCGACAAAGCGAGTACCAGTGATCTGAAACCGCAAAAACTCGAAAATACCCTCGCCTTTATGTTTGAGACGCGCTACCCCCAGCAGGTGACGGAATATGCGGCCAAGCTGCCGACATTGCAACGTGACTATGCCGATTGCTGGCAAGGTTTGGAGAAGCACTTCGATCCAAATCGCCGGGAATGGTCAAAGCCTTGAGGCAGCCGTATGAAGCTCGCGACTCTCGCCGATGGCACAAGGGACGGACGGCTTGTTTTGGTCTCGCGCGACCTCGCCTATGCCACGGACGCGCGCGGCATTGCTAAGACTTTTCAGGACGCGCTTGACGATTGGGCCCGCCTCGCCCCAAAGCTCGAAACACTCGCGAGTGCGCTTGAAATCGGCTCGGTGCCCCGCGAGCGGTTCCGCGAGCACGAGGCGCGCTCGCCGCTCCCCCGCGCGTTCCAATGGATCGACGGCTCCGCCTATTTGAGCCATGTGGAGCTGGTTCGCAAAGCGCGCGGCGCCGCGATGCCGCCGGAGCTTTGGACTGATCCCTTGCTTTATCAGGGCGGATCGGATGCTTTTCTGTCCCCGCGGGAGCCGATGAGAATGCCGGACGAAGGTTTGGGCATCGACTTCGAGGGAGAAGTCGCGGTCATCGTCACCGATGTCCCGATGGGCGCGAGCAGGGCCGCGGCCGCCGCGTCGATCGTCCTGATCGTCCTGGTCAATGATGTCTCCTTGCGCAACCTCATTCCAGCGGAACTCGCCAAGGGGTTCGGCTTCTTCCAGTCGAAACCTTCTTCGGCGTTTTCGCCGGTCGCGGTTTCTCCCGGCGAGCTCGGCTCCGCATGGGACGGCGAACGCCTGCATCTTCCCTTGCTTGTCAGCCTTAACGGCAAGCCGTTCGGGCGGGCGGATGCCGGCTCCGGAATGAATTTCGATTTCCCGGCTCTCATTGCGCATGCGGCGAGGACAAGGCCTTTGGGGGCGGGCACCATTGTCGGGTCCGGCACGGTTTCCAATAAAGAGTTGGACGGCAGTCCTAGCCGCCCGGTCGCCGAGGGCGGCGTTGGCTACTCCTGCGTTGCCGAGGCGCGGATGGTCGAGGCCATTCGCGGCGGCGCGTCAAAAACCCCATTTCTGCGTAATGGCGATACGGTGCGCATCGAAATGAAGGATCAAGACGGCCATTCGGTTTTTGGGGCTATCGAACAAACGGTTGAACCTTATGCAAGACCCCCAGCCTGAACCATGCCTTTTCGGCTATTGGCGGTCGAGCGCGGCCTACCGGGTTCGGATTGCGTTGAATCTGAAGCGGATCACAGCGGAACAAGTTCCGGTGCAATTGCAAGAGGGAAAGCAGAAGAGCGCCGACTATCGCTTGCTCAATCCGGCGGGTCTCGTTCCGCTATGGCGTGAACCCGATGGTTTCACTCTGGCCCAATCGCTCGCGATCATCGAATATCTAGATGAAAAATTTCCCGATCCGCCCCTATTACCGGGCGATCTTAAGCATAAGGCGCGGTGCCGCGAGATCGCCTACGCGATCGCCTGCGACATCCATCCGGTCAACAATTTGCGCGTGCTTGACAAGCTCACGGCGGATTATAACGCCGGTAAGGAAGCGCGCGCTGCCTGGATGAGGCACTGGATCGCCACTGGCTTCGACGCGATCGAAACGCGTCTCGCCGAGACCGCGGGGCTGCACTCTGTTGGCGAGAGGATCAGCTTGGCCGATATCTGTCTTGTGCCCCAGGTTTATAACGCGCGGCGGGCCGGGCTCGATTTGGCACCTTATCCGCGCATCATCGCGGCCGACACGGAGGCACGGAAATTGCCTGCCTTTGTGGCGGCGGCGCCAGAAGCGCAACCCGATGCGCCATGATGCGCTTAAATTTATACGAGAAAACAAATAGATAGAGACGGATATAAACCGTGAGCGATTGAGGTTGATGCGATGCTGGCCCGGGGGCCTTGCTCGCCAGGGCTGTTGCGCGGTATGTTCCGGTGGGCACCGATAGCGTGGCCTGAACGGCGCAAAAGGGCGCCAGTTTTGCCGGAATGATCGTGCTATATATTTCTTGAGAGCGCGTCTTTGGGCAATTCCAGACTGGAAAAATCTTTATTGAAAGCTAGACATTTGCTTTTCCGCCTCAAGGCGCCGCTGCTTTAGAGCATGATCCCAAAAAGTTGCAGACTTTTGGATGAGATCACGCGGCAATATAAGAGAGTGAAGCCATAGGCGATTCCTCTCGAAGCAATCCTGGTCTCGTAACACGGCTTCCTGGAGAGTTTGAAAAGAAATGATTGTTACCGCGGGGCAAAATGGCCAGCTATCTGGAGTTTGGAAATGACATGGCCAGCCGTTGTGGTGTGGATCTTAATTCTGCCTGGCATTTTCTTGAGCAGTCCGCTTTATTTGCTTTACCTCTTTTTCAGTTTGGGCGCCTTTGGATCCCTAAGCGTGCTTCCAGGCGATAGCGTGCCCCTCGTTCCCCAAGCATGCTGCGGGGTATTCCTCGTCAGCAAAAATCTGCTTTCCAAGGGTCAGCTGTCACGAGCGATAGATGCGGCAATCGATCCTGGTAGGCTCGGCCTCCTTTTTGCTTTTCTCTTTTACGCTCTTTTTTCCGCCTATGTGATGCCCCGGCTGTTCGCCCATATGGTGGAAATCATAACCATGAACTCTGAAGTCCCTTGGGCGACCCCGCTTGAGCCGACTATGTCCAACATCGCGCAGTCCTGTTATATGACCCTGTCGGTGGGGGTCGCTCTCGTCTTCGCTCTTTCCGGCGAGAACGCATATTTCCGGCGCCATTACCTCCAGGCGTTATTAATTGGAGGTCTCGTCCTGATCGCCACCGGGATTGCCGACCTGATGCTGTCGGCGGCCGGTCTTGGCTCCCTCTTGGAACCGTTTCGCAACGCCTATCGTCTTCTCGTCGATAGCGAAGTGGCGGGAGGGACCAAGCGGGTCGTCGGCCTCATGCCAGAGGCCTCTGCTTTTGGCTCGGCTTGCCTCGGGGCGGTGGCGAACCTTGTTTTCCTGCGGCCTTGTTTCGAGAGTGCGCGGTTGCGCAATTATATCGTGCCCTTCACCATTCTGGGGCTTCTGGCAATGGTCGCGCTTTCGACTTCCTCGGCGGGTTATGTCGGCCTAGCGGTATTCGCGGTGGTCTATGCGGCGAACTGGCTGCGCCGTGCCATGTCTCCCGATGCTCCCCAACGGGAAGCGATTAAGTCGGAGGCGATCTTTGCCTTATCGGCGACACTTGTCTTCCTTGCCGTCCTTGCGCTGACGCCCCATGCGCTGGATTATGTTTTCGATTTGATTGATGGGATGGTCTTCCACAAAACCGAGTCGGATTCCTATGCAGAGCGGACCATGTGGACGAGGGTGGCGGTGGACGCCTTTTTTACAACGAATGGGTTCGGGGTTGGCCTTGGCTCCGCGCGGACATCGAATTGGTTTGCGAACATTTTGAGCAGCACCGGCATCATCGGAGTGGCGCTTCTGGGTTCTTTCATCCTGCGTCTCTTCTTCCGGCGTTGCCGTGCCGCGGACCCGCGAACAAGGGAATTGGCATCGGGGTTGAAATTCGGCATGCTGCCACGATTAGCGACTATGGCGCTTGTAGGGACCACGCCTGATATCGGCGTTGACCTCGCATCTTCCATGGGGATGCTCACAAGCCTAACTTCGACGAATGCGCTCGAATCATTAGGATCAAGGACCAGGGCTACCAGCCCTGCACGAGTCCGGAGCCGCCTCTAGTATATATGAAATCTGAAGAAACCCGCTTCCAGGGATCGCCGGGTTGGTCCATGCATGAAGATGCCGGCAGTTCGCAGTATCCAAGTGCTCATCCGATCGTGCGCCGGATGGAGACCATCTGCAGGGCTAAGCCTAAATTCCCAAAGATAGAAAAATCTATGATACCACCTTCAAGGTTACGGCAGGGGGCGTCATGGGGAGCAAGGCGGAGATCAGGGGTTGCATTTTATGCGCCCATGACGTTTGGTCCGGCTGTCCAATGAGATCCGCGCGCCGCGTCGCGGCATCCAGGATCTTCCGGGTATAGACGCCGCCCATCGAACTGGATGCCATGAGCGAACAAAACCTTGATAACGACACGCACAAACGCACGCCTTAGCCCGAGTTTGGGTCCGCTCCTAGAGCTTGTTCCAAAAAAGTTGCTCGACTTTCTCGATCAGAACATGCTCCAATTCTTTGGCTCTGAGCGCTTCCTTTTCGATCAGGTGATTCCATCTGATCGGGAAGCGCTTTAGTAGGCGTGCTCCGTGCCTTGACCCGTATGATGTGGCTTGTTTTTCTGACCGCTGCGCAGCTAACGTC
>PLUZ01000509.1 GCA_003162995.1 Methylocapsa sp.
CCCTTGAGCCTGATCCGCGCGTAGCTGCAAATCCCCCTGCCCCGTTGAAAGGCACTGACCGCGATGAGCCATACCGCAACGATGCGCTTAGGGAGCTCGCCGCCGATGGCGCGTTCATAATCGTCGAGAACGGGTTGTTTTTCCTCGAGCCAGGCGCCCAATTTGGCGAGGTCCGAGCGCACCACTTGATGCGTCTCCCGCTTGTCCCACCAGGGCAAGGGACATTGGAACACCTTGCCCTCCGGCAAAGCGGCGCTCCACATATAGGTGAGATCGCGGCCATTATCGAATTCCACCGCGATCGAGAGATAATCATGCGTCGGCAGGGAGTCCTCGCGCAATTTCGAGGGCAATTCCTCCGCCTTCCAGGCCCAGGTGAGCTGCGTCGATCGATCGAGCGCCACATCGACCGGATATTGCAGAATGCCAACGTCTTGCGCGGTCTGGCAGCAGATCCGCGCGGGCTGCGGTCCGGCGGCCTCCGCGCGAAAGATCTGGTTTTCGCCGAGCCGCCACAAATGCCGCCAGCCGGGCGCCAGCGGCACGCGGGCGTCGAGCCGCGCGAGCTCCCGCGCAGCGGAGCCGCTCGCATCATTGGTCCGGAACCTCGTCAGCCCGTCCCGCGCCGGCCCGGGCCAGATCAACACCGCAACCATCAGCCCGCCGCTTGCCCCCTCATGCGGATAGTCCGGGAGAAAACGCCCGGTCTCGTCAAGCCATTCACCAGGCGGCTTGGCGATCAGCATCAAGCGCCCATCCCGGTCCGCCCGGAAGCTTGTGGTGGTGCCGATCGACTTGGCGATGGTGCCGTCCATGCCGACGCGATGCCATAATGCGACGCCACCATCGACGCCGATGCCCAGCTCTTCCGCAAGCCACACCATGCCCGCCGAAAACAGGCTCACCTCCTCGCCCGCGCGGAGATCGAGGCCTGTGTCGATCCAGCCGGCGGAGACGGCCAGCACCTCGACGAGCGCATGCCGGCTCAGGTGAGACGCGTTCGCCGCGATGGCCTTCTCCCAGGCACTTCGAGCAGAGGCAGGATCTTGTTGCGCGTGCTTATGGAAGCCCAAATTTTCCTCCTATCGATGCCGGCCCTTCCCTGGACGGCAGGCCATTCCCATACGCGGCCAAATCGTCGCGTTCAAGTCACCCCCTGCAAGCCGCCGTCTGGCTTGACGGCAGCGGCTCGCCGCCGGCATTTACAAATTGTTTACCTTAAGTTGGGATCACTCCTCGCACCGCCCGAACGGCGCCGCACTGGTTTGTATAAAGCTTTATAGTGGTGCCGTACCCGTCCCGATCGTTCCGATTGCTCCCGAACAAGAAGCCGAATGATCACGCTTTATCATCATCCCCTATGCCCGCATTCGCGTTTCGTCCGGCTCCTTCTCGGGGAATATGCCATCAAGCCGGAACTCATCGAAGAAAAGCCCTTCGAGCGCAGACGGGATTTCCTCATCCTCGATCCGGCTGGGCAAACGCCTGTTCTCGTTGAAGAATCCGGCATGGTCCTCGCGGGCCCAGGGCCGATCGCCGAATATTTCGACGAGACGCGCGGCCTCGCCTTGGGCCGGCACCGGCTTTTGCCGGACGACCCCGCCTCCCGCGCCGAGGTGCGCCGGCTGTTCGATTGGTTTTCCCAAAAATTCTTCCATGAAGTCACGAATTGGCTCGTCACCGAAAAGGTTTATAAGCGATACATGTCGCGCGAGCAGGGCGGCGGCGGCCCCGACATGGATCTCGTTCATGCGGCGCGGGTCAATATCCGCACCCATCTGCGCTATATCGGCTATTTGGCGAGCCACCGGAATTGGCTTGCCGGAGACCGGCTGTCGCATGCTGATCTTGCCGCCGCGGCGCATCTCTCCTGCGTGGATTTTCTGGGCGACGTGCCATGGGAAGAGAACGAGACGGCAAAGAGCTGGTACGCCCGGATAAAATCGCGTCCGGCCTTCCGTTCCCTGCTCACGGACCGGCTGCCGGGCCTTTGTCCGAACCCGATCTACGCGGATCTCGATTTCTAGGCTCTGCTTTCAGGGCACGGTTGCAAGCGCAAGCGCAGGCGCTCGGCTTCGATGTCTGCCGCGTCACCAGGCCAAGCGCCATTCCGCAAGCACCGCAGCAGCTCGCCGCCTGGCTTGCCTCAGGTGCTGCGGGCTCCATGGACTGGCTGGCCTCGACGCAAGCGCGGCGCTCCGATCCGCGAAAGCTCTGGCCGGAGACCGCCAGCATACTACTGTTGGGTATGAATTATGGTCCGGTTGGGGATCCGCTTGCCGCGCTTGCGCAAAAATCGGCCGCAAATATCTCCGTCTACGCGAGAGGCCGCGACTATCACAGCCTGATCAAGGGAAAACTCAAAATGCTTGGTTCGTGGCTCGCCGGAGAAGCCAAGGGAACCGAGCTTAAGGTTTTCGTCGACACCGCGCCGGTGATGGAAAAGCCGCTTGCGCAGGCGGCGGGTCTCGGCTGGGCCGGCAAGCACAGCAATCTCGTCTCGCGGGAGTTCGGCTCCTGGCTCTTTTTGGGCTCGATCTTCACCAACCTGCCGCTTTTGCCCGACGAGCCGGAGGTGGATCATTGCGGCACCTGTCACGCCTGTCTCGACATCTGTCCGACAAAAGCTTTTCCGCATCCTTACGTGCTCGATGCGCGCCGCTGCATCTCTTATCTGACGATCGAACATAAGGGGCACATAGCCCGCGAATTCCGGCCGCTCATCGGAAATCGCGTCTTTGGCTGCGACGATTGTCTTGCCGTCTGTCCATGGAACAAGTTCGCGGCAGCCGCGCACGAAACCAAATTGCAAGCGCGCGAAGAATTTCTCGCGCCCAAAATCGCCGATTTGCTTCGCCTTGACGATGCCGCCTTTCGGGTTCTTTTTGCGGGAAGCGCGGTCAAGCGCATTGGTTTTGACCGGTTTACGCGCAATGTCTTGATTGCGGCGGGCAATAGCGGCGATCCCATGCTCGCCTCGCCGGTCGCAAAGAAACTTGAAAGCCCCTCGGCCCTCGTGCGGGCGATGGCGGTATGGGCGCTCGGCCGGCTCGAAGCGCCGGAGCATTTGGGCGAACTCGAACGGCGCTTTCGCCCCGCCGAGACGGACGCGATGGTCGAAGCCGAATGGGCGGCGGCAACCGGCGAGACTGCGTTGCCACTAGGCGCGATTGAAGTGAAAGAAGGCCGGCCTTCATGAAGCTCTTCGCATTCGGTCTTGGCTATTGCGCGCGCCATTATATTGCCCGCTCGGGANNATTGAGACGCTCCTCTTCAGCGCCGAGCATGAGGACCCCGCCATCGCGGCGCGCGTCGCTGCGGCCGATGTCATTCTCGTCTCGATTCCTCCCGGCATCTCGGCCGATCCAGTGCTGGCGCGGTTTGGCCACCGCATCGCCTCGCTCAGGCGCAAGCAGACGATCATCTATCTTTCGACCATCGGCGTTTATGGAGACAGGCACGGCGAATGGGTCGATGAAAGCATGACCCCTGCCCCCTCCTCCGAGCGTTCGCTGACAAGGCTTCAGGCCGAGAAATCCTGGGCCGCGATCAGCAAGGAGCCTGACAAAAAGGTTTTCATCCTGCGGCTTGCCGGAATATATGGCCCCGGCCGCAACGCGCTCGTCAATCTCAAGGCAGGCACCGCCAAGCGCGTCGTGAAGCGCGGCCAAGTCTTCAACCGCATCCATGTCGAGGACATCGCCCGCGTGATCGATGCGGCGATCGCACATAAGGGCGAGGGCGGCGTGTTCAATGTGAGCGATGACGCGCCTTCGCCACCGCAAGATGTCATCACTTTTGCCGCGATGCTGATGGGGATCGAGCCGCCGCCCGAGCAGGATGTCGAGAGTGCCGATTTATCCCCCATGGCGCGAAGCTTTTACGCGGAGAACAAGCGGGCCTCGAACCGCAAGCTGAAAGACGCGTTTGGTATCAGGCTCACCTACACCACCTATCGCGTGGGCCTCGAAGCGCTTTGGGAGGCGGGGGAAGGGCGGTAACGCGTGGGCTTTGGTCGCATCTTGACCCTAAGTGTCCGTCCGGGAAG
>PLUZ01000476.1:0-4606 GCA_003162995.1 Methylocapsa sp.
CATGGATCAAGGCGCGTTTTTCACGCGCTATGCGCAAAAGACGCTCTGTTGAACGCAGTGCCACGGTCTCGTCGCGCCAGACCGGATGCGAGGAAGCATCGTTTGCCACGCGGAGGTCCTTGCGCTCCTCAAGGCGATATTCGTCCTCGCTGTGGAAGGCCGCGCGCCGGCGGGTTTGGCTTAAGATGGCGGCAACGCCGGCATCGTCTGCGACGAGAAGCGAACCCGTTGACGAGCCCATGAACACTTTTATGCCAGCCGCGCCAGGCAGCCGTTCAAGCTCCGGAATATCGCGGGCATTGTCCTCTGTGCCCCCCACCCAAAAGGCGAAATCGCAATGCATGCGGCCCTTGGCCCGTGCGACTTTATCTTTGAGCGCCGCAGCGTCCGTGGTCAAAGGGCTCGTGTTGGGCATTTCGAAAACGGCCGTGACCCCGCCGAGCACCGCCGCATGCGCGCCTGTCTCCAAATCTTCCTTGTGCGTGGCGCCGGGCTCGCGGAAATGCACTTGGGTGTCGATCACGCCCGGCAAAATATGAAGCCCCGTGACGTTAATGGTCTCGCCCGCGCTGGCGCGCGAGAGATCGCCGATTTCAGCGATTTTTCCATCCGTGATACCGATGTCACGCACGCTCACGCCCGTATGGTCGGCGACCGTACCGCCCTGCAAGATCGTGTCGAAGCTTCGCGGCACTGTTGGATTCCCTACAAAAAGCTGGCTTGCGCCTTGCTACTATTTTCTTATCTAGAGTTCGCTTATCTACGAAGAGGCGGAGCCGGAGTCGAGGGTTTGCGAGGGTTTGAATGAACGGGCAAGTGTCTCTTCTTGGGGATCGCGGCGTTATCGAATTGGCGGGCGCCGACGCGACTGGTTTTCTTCAAAGGCTCATCACCAATAGCGTTCTCAACATTCCCAATGGAGAAGCCCGCTATTCCGGGCTTTTGTCGCCCCAGGGCAAGGTGCTGTTCGATTTTTTTGCGGTTCCGCTCCCGGCGGGCGCAGACGCCGGCTATCTCTTCGACTGCGTGAAGGCGCAGGCTGGCGATCTCGTCAAACGGCTCAATTTACATAAGATGCGGGCAAAAATCGCGATCGCGGACAAGTCGGATATGTTTGGCGTGGCGGCCGTGTTTGGCGGCGAGGTGCCAACCGGCATCGAAGGCGTTGTTTATCACGACGCACGGGCGCCAGGCATGGGTCTGCGTGTCATCGCGCCGCGCGAAGCCTTGGCGCGGCTCAAGGATGCGGGCGAGGCCGCCTATGAGGCGCACCGCATCGCCCAAGGCGTGCCAAAGGGCGGCGTCGATTTCGCCTATGGCGATGCCTTTGTGCATGACGTCAACCTCGATCTGATGAATGGCGTCGATTTCAAGAAGGGCTGCTACGTCGGCCAGGAGGTTGTCGCCCGCGTTCATTTCCGCAAATCGGCCCGCAAGCGCATCGCGAAAATCCATTTCGATGGCCCGGCGCCGGAACCAGGCACGCAGATCCTGGCGGGAGACACGAACATCGGCCAAATTGGCTCGATGGCAGGAACCGAGGGGCTTGCGATGATCCGGCTCGACCGGCTCGAAGACGCGCGCGCGGCGGGGGCGGTGATCAAGGCCGGAGAGGCCACGGCGGATGTGCATGTGACACCGGAATTCCTCGCCGCCGCAGCAGGGGTTGAAAAGCGGCTCTAGCTGTGTCTTCTCCCTGTTGAATGATTCAACACACCGGCTCCCTTGCCCCGGCCGGCGGCAAACCGCGTTGCCCATGGCCCGGCAATGACCCTCTTTACATCGCCTATCATGATGAGGAATGGGGAGTGCCGGAGCGCGACGGCCGGGCGCTTTATGAAAAACTCATCCTCGACGGATTCCAGGCCGGGCTGTCTTGGATTACAATATTGCGCAAGCGCGAGGCTTTCCGCGCCGCATTCGACAATTTCGACCCGGAAAAGATCGCCCGCTACGATCGCGCCAAGATCGAAGCCCTCATGCAAAATTCCGGGATTATCCGCAACCGCGCAAAAATCGAAAGCAGCGTGACCTCGGCCCGCGCTTTTCTGAAAATCCAAGAAAACGAAGGCTTTTCCGACTATCTGTGGGGCTTTTTCGAGGGAAAGAGCCTGCAAAACACCTATCGCGACGTGAGCGAGGTCCCGGCACAAACCCCGCTCTCGGCACGTATCGCCAAGGATTTGAAGAGCAGAGGCTTCAATTTCTGCGGCCCAACCGTCGTCTATGCCTTTTGCCAGGCAACCGGCATGGTGAACGATCATCTCGTCAGTTGTTGGCGGCACTCTGAATGCCGGGCGCATGCGAGCCATCGATGACCAAGGCCCGGGCGTGGGTTCGCTTGCCGTCCGGCAAACGCCTCGATCTCTTAAACCCGACCCCATTCGATTGGGAGGATAAGGACTTAGCCCTTGGCCTTGCCCGGACCTATCGCTGGGGGGGACACTCGGCCTGGCCTTTGCCGCTGTCGGTGGCGCAGCATTCGCTTTTAGTTCTTGCCTTGCACCGGCGCCGGTTTCAAGGCGCCGGCAATGGCCTAGCGGAACTGCGCGAATTGCTGCATGACGCCGATGAAGGCCTGCTCGGCTTCGATTGCATTTCAGTGGTGAAGCCATTCCTTGGCGAGGCGTATCGCACGCTGACCGAGCGGTTGGAAAACGCCGTCGCCATTCGCTATGGTTTGACGGCGTGGACGCCCAGTGAAAGAAAGGCGCATAAAAGAGCGGATCGCGTCGCCGCCGCCTCCGAGGCCGTCCATGTGGTTGGCTGGACGCAGGAGGAAGTGCGCAACACTTTGCGGATTCCCTATACGGCTCTCGCGGCCGATCCGTTGCGCGAGGTTTATGGCGGCAAACCCTGGGAGCCCTGGGCGCCGGCCCTCGCGGCTGAGCGTTTTTTGGCCGAACTTGAGCACCTGTGCGCCGGGACGTTTTAGGTCGCTTATCCCCCCATGGACTCCTCTGATCGACAAAGACTCGCTCAAATTCAAAGAGTGGAGCTTGTTCTAATCAAAAAAGCCGAGCAATTTTTTCGGGACAGGCTCAGGACCCATTTATTTCTATCGAATCATTCTTCAACTCACGCGAGCATGATAATTAATGTGTGAACAAAGATGTAAATTGTCTATTTGTATATATTAATTCACGTATAAATTTCATTTATAACCATTTAGCGGGAGCTATACAGGACCCAGAATATGATATGTCTAAGTTTAGTCATTACCACTGTCTTTTCAAACAGACCTCAAGCTAATTTACTATAACGCTTGACCTCATTTGCGTCTTGACACTATTTTTATGCTCTGCTAATTTTTTAAGCACTGATGGACCGCCTCAAACAAGGCGGCCAAAAGTCACAGAATATGTACCCAAGTTACTTATATGCGGCTCGTATTCTGGTGTTCACTCAATATATTGAGTGAACAAAAGAGGCGTCACGAGCATTCTTTGATTGTTTAACAACCTGCTTCATATTTGGAATATATGAGTCTTTGCGGGGTTAATATTACGACAATCCGAGGTTATTATTCCACCAGTCTTTGTCGAGAGTTGGGGCAATTATGGCCAATGTTGATGTCTCCTCAAAATTTCACGAAGCGCCATCGCACCCTAACGAGGGGCCGCCATTCCTAGAGGATGCGGACGGCAAATTCGAACGCTACTGGAACCGCGCCAGTTTCCGTTTCTCCCACAAGCTTTCTGGACATCCGCTCTTTGAGCTGGACAGCCTCGTGGAATTATCTCGCCGCATGCCAAAATGCGCGGATTTTGCCTATTGGTCGAATGGGACAGAAGGCCCCGGCAATCATTGGGGAACCCGCGGCAAGAGCCTGTCGCTGCCAGATACGATCGCCGGGATCGCCGAGAATAACTCGCTCGTGCTCATAAAGCATGCTTGGCAAGATGAGGTGTATGGGCCGGTGCTGCAGTCCTGCCTCTCTGAAGCGGTGGAACTTTGCGGCGAGCAATTGCGCGATGACGTCATTCTAGGCAATGCGACGATCCTGATCGCGTCGCCGAACCGCGTCACCCCCTACCACATCGATTGGGACTGCAATTTCCTAATGCAGATCGCTGGCGACAAGAAGTTGCATGTGTTCAATGGCGCCGATCGCACACTGCTGACGGTGGGTGAGCTCGAAGGCTTTTGCTCCGGCAATATCAATAGCGCCATATACCAGCCGGCGCGGGAAAAGGACGCGGCGGTTTACGACCTGGGAGCCGGGGATGGCGTGCACGTCCCGGTCCACGCGCCGCACTGGGCGCAAAATGGCAACAACATCTCGGTGGCGCTCAGCGTGAATTATGAGCTGCGCTCGGAACACCGCAAGTCGGACCTTTACCAGCTTCAACATTGGGGGCGCCGCGCCGGCCTCAAGCCACGTGGTCCAGAGCGCGCCGGCTTGGCTTGGAAGGCAGCCGCGGTTGCGCTTCGGACAGCACGCGGACTGCGTAAACTTATACGACCGTCTAATGACGGCGTGCCCACGCGCTGGCAGCCGTCTTAACGCCTGCCAGCAAGCTTCTCCCAAACTTTGGCGCGACAACCGGACGCATCATTTATTTGCGCGGCTCCGCCGCCAGGAACGCGCCAGCGGTTCCATTCT
>PLUZ01000476.1:4613-15157 GCA_003162995.1 Methylocapsa sp.
GAATCGGATCCCGGTCTGAGGTCTTTATGTTCGCGGGGTTTTTCTGAAAGACCGCGTTTCGCTTTCGCAAAGCACGTTATAGACAGGGGGAAGCGTGTCCGTCCCGCGCATCCATGTTTGCCCACTCTCCAAAGTGCCGGAAACGGTCCGCGCGACCGGGGCGCGAAGCCTTGTCACTTTGCTCGACAAGGGAACACCGGTCAATCGCCCTTCCGGGATCGCCGCCGAAAGACATCTCGTCGTCGTCCTCTCCGACATCGTCGTGGAAGTCGATGGCCATACGCTTCCGAGCGAATCCCATGTCGAAAATCTGCTGACCTTCGTGCGGCAATGGGACCAGTCGGCCCCTTTGTTGATCCATTGCTGGGCTGGTGTGAGCCGCTCGACAGCGGCGGCCTTTATCACGGCTTGCGCCTTGCGCCCGCATCGCGATGAAGCCGAGATCGCGCAAGCGGTCCGCACCAAATCGCCGACCGCGACGCCCAATTCAAGGCTCGTCACCATCGCCGATGCGATGCTTGGGCGAAACGGGCGGATGGTCGCCGCCATCGAGAAAATCGGCCGTGGCCGCAACTGTTTCGAAGGCGCGCCCTTCGCTCTAGAGTTGCACTGACTTTCAACCCGCACTACAGCATTGCATAGCAATTCTAGAGTCGGCCGGCGTCAATTTCGCGCGAGGAATCGATTGGCCGGGGCTTATCCATGGGCCATGAAACGTGACAAAGCTCCCGCGAAAGCCGCCCGGCCCTTTAGTGAGAAAAGAGACAAATTTGCCCGCCACCGACCCAGACATTGCCGCTATGTCTTTCGAGGCGGCCCTCAAGGAACTCGAACTCATCGTGGACAGGCTTGAAAAGGGTACTGTCGAGCTTGAGGAATCGATTGCGATCTACGCGCGCGGCGAGGCTTTGAAGCGCCACTGCAGCGATTTGCTCAAAAACGCCGAGCAGAGAATCGAAAAAATAACTTTGGGCGCCGACGGCCGCCCGGGCGGAACCGAGCCGCTCGACGTGGATTGAGAGCGACAACCGGCACGGCTCTGCGTCCCATCTGCACTTGGCCGCCGGCTTGCTACACCCGCATGAACCGCCGCCAATTCAGCGGCATTTTCCATAACAGAGGTTTGACCCCATGGGCGATTATGCCTTCGCCGAGCCGCCAATTATCTCGCTCATGTCGATGTCGACCAAACCGTTTCCGGTGCGGCGCATCTATTGCGTCGGCCAGAATTATGGGGCGCACGCGAAAGAGATGGGCGCAAATCCCGAGACCGACCCGCCGTTCTTCTTCATGAAGCCCGCCAGTGCGATCCTGCAGAATGGCGAAACCATGCCGTATCCGCCGGGCACCAGCAATCTGCATCATGAGGTCGAACTGGTGGTCGCGATGAACATGGGTGGTAAGAACATTCCGCCCGAAAAGGTCAACGATATGATCTTTGGCTATGCGGTCGGTCTCGATATGACGAAACGCGACGTACAGAACGAGGCCAAGAAAAAGGGACAGCCCTGGGAAATGGCGAAAGCCTTCGACCATTCCGCCCCCTGCTCGTCCATCACGCCGGAAATGTACACAGGCGTCATCGCCAAGGGCAAAATCCAATGCAAGGTGAATGACGAGTTGCGCCAAGACGCCGATCTCGCCGACATGATNNGATCTCATCTTCACCGGCACGCCCGCCGGTGTCGGACCCGTCGTCAAGGGCGACAAGATCGAAGCGACCGTCGCCGGGCTGGAGCCACTGCTGATCGAGATCGGCTGAGGGTCGTCAGCAGGTTCGAGGTCTACTCCAAATTGCTTCCGACGTTTGTCTTGGCGCCGGAGCCTTGCTTCGCGTCGAGGGCTTGGATCTGTTTCCATGTATTCGACTGGGCGATCATATGGCGGATCGCCGCCACATTGGCGCTCGCATCCTTGGCGTCGAGATCGCGCCGCGATATTTCCTCGGCACTTGCGAATTTGCCTTCGAGCGCGAGGACGAGAGCGAGATTCTGGCGCACGGGCCGATCGGCATCGGGCGCCGCCGCGGCTTCTTTCAGCGTTTTTTCGGCTTCCGGCAATTTTTTCGACAGCGCGTAGGAAAGCCCGAGATTGGACAAAACATGCGGCTGCGTCGGCGCGATTTTGAGGGCCGCCGCATAATAGGCTTGCGCTTGCTCATGGTCGCCGAGCTGATCGGCAACAGAGCCTTGCGCGGAAAGCACGGACCAATTCGGCCGTTCGGGCGTATGCGCATGCGCCAAGACCTCGGCCGCCTCGCGCGGCCTGCCGGCCTCGGCCAAGGCCTTGCCATAGGAGGCGAGTACCTCCACGTCGTGCGGAAATTTGATCGACAGCCGCTGCAAAATCGCGACGGCCTGCGCATGTTCGGACATGCCGCGCAAAGCCCGCGCGTAATTCATCGCGACGGGTTTGTCATCCGGATTGCGGTCGTACTGGCGGCCCCAATCCTCCGCTGTGCGCTGACTATTCGCGTCGGAGGTGCCCCCGGAGCGATCAGATACACTGCCGATCGAACCGGTGATATCTTGTTGACCGCTCGACTGGCAGCCTCCGAAACAAAGCGAGGCCGCCACAAACGCCCAGGGGATGGCTCCGGCCGCGATGTGCCCAATCCGGCGGCTTTGTTCGCCAAGCGTATTGCGTTGTCCATCGGACAAATGTTTCATGTGCTCCGCCATGCCATTACGCCGGTCCCTGAGTCGGCCCGGTTTGCTTTCAAGATCATCGGCGATTAACCCTTAGCCTGGCTTGCGGGGCGCCGCCGCGACGCTCAACACCGCTTTCCAAGGAGTTTTCCATGCTGGTCCGGCCTGAACCCTCGCAAGAAGCCGCGCCCATCTGGTTCGTCACCAAGGAGACATGGCCAAAAATCCGCGCGTCTCTTCCCGGACTGGCGCAAGCCTTCGCGAGCGCCTGCGGTTTCGAACCAACCCCCGGCCGCGCCCAAATCCTGCCCGGACCCGAAGGCGAGATCGACGGCGTCCTTTTCGGGATCGAGGGCGCCGAGGCACGGGCGCGCGATTTGTTGCTTCCTGGGCAAATGGCAACATCACTGCCTCCCGGCCTCTACCGCTTCGCCAACCCCCCGCATGATGCGGCGCTGGCCGCGCTGTCATGGATTCTGTCCGGCTATCGTTTCCACCGCTACAAGTCCAATAACGTCGATGCCCCGCGGCTTTGCGTTCCCGATGGCGTCGATGCCGCCCGCGTGGAGCGGATCGCGCGCGGCGTCATTCTCGGGCGCGATCTCATCAACACCCCCGCCAATGACATGGACCCGGAGGCGCTCGAAGCCGCCGTTCTGACGCTCGCGGCGCAGCATCAGGCCGAAGCGGAAGTCACGCGCGGAGCCGCCCTCCTGGACGCGAACCTGCCGCTCATTCACGCCGTCGGCCGCGCCGCCGAAAAGGAGCCGCGTCTCGTCGATTTCCGCTTTGGGGCTGAGACCGCGCCCAAAGTGACGCTGGTCGGCAAGGGGGTTTGCTTCGATTCGGGCGGGCTCGACATCAAGCCCGATGCCGCCATGAGCCTCATGAAAAAGGATATGGGCGGCGCCGCCACCGCCCTGGCGCTCGCTGCGATGATCATGGAGGCGGGGCTCGCCATTCGTTTGCGGGTGCTCATTCCGATTGTCGAGAATGCGATTTCCGGCAATGCCTTCCGGCCTGGCGATATCTATGAGAGCCACAAAGGTCTCACCGTCGAAATCGGCAACACCGATGCCGAGGGGCGGCTTATTCTCGCTGACGCCCTGGCGCTCGCTGACGAGGAGGCCCCCGAGCTTCTCATTGATTTTGCCACGTTAACGGGTGCCGCGCGGGTTGCCCTCGGCCCCGACCTGCCGCCTTTCTACACGATGGATGAGGCGCTCGCCGCCGACATCGCAAACTTTGGCGCGGCCACGGAGGACCCGGTGTGGCGTCTGCCCTTGTGGGACCCCTACGACAAACTGCTTGAGGGCAAACTCGCCGATCTCAACAATATCTCCGGCGGTCCCTTCGCCGGCTCGATCACTGCGGCGCTGTTTCTGCGCCGTTTCGTCGAACGGACGAAATCCTGGGCACATTTCGATATTTACGCCTGGACGCCGAAGGCAAAACCAGGCCGCCCCGAAGGCGCGGAAGTGCAGGCCGCGCGGCTGCTCTACGCTTTGCTCGAGGCGCGATATGGGGCGCAGATGCTGGCGAAGCGAGGCAAAAAACCTCCGTTGCGTGCCGGCGCCGCGCGCAAAATCGATCCGGCGAAGCTGGAAACTAGTGTTAAATAGCAAGAGGATGGTGCTGCCAGCCGAGGGCGGAACCCGTGACCCAAGCGATTGACCATGCTGGAACGCCCATCACAGAAAAAGTCTCGCCCGCTCCGGCAGCGGTAGCAGCCCGGCTGCCGGGAATCGACCGGATGCGTGGGCTTGTCATCGTCCTTATGGCGCTCGATCATGTCCGCGATTTCTTCAATGTCGATGCGCTGTTTTTCGACCCGACCGATCTTACCCGGACCTATCCGGCGCTATTCCTGACCCGCTTCGTCACCCATTATTGCGCGCCAACCTTCGTCCTCCTCGCGGGCGTGTCCGCGTTTCTGCACGGAAGGAAGCTCAATGATCGAGGCGCGCTCGCGCGCTTCCTGCTGACCCGCGGCGTATGGCTGATCCTGCTCGATGCAATCGTGGTGAGCCCGGTATGGGCGCTTGAGCTCGGACGATTCCATTTGGCCACGCTCTGGGCCATCGGTTGCAGCATGATCGCGCTGGCGGGTCTGGTCTTTCTGCCGCTGCGGGCCGTGCTGCTGATCGGGGTACTCATCCTCGTCAGCCACAATCTGCTCGATCCTCTGCACGCGGCAAGCTTCGGGGCTTGGGCACCGCTTTGGAGCATGCTCCATGAGCCAGGAGCCTTGCCCTTTGGCCTGCCGGGAGGGGTAAGCTATCCGGTGCTTCCCTGGACCGGCATCATGGCGCTGGGTTATGGGCTGGGGCCTGTTTTTCTGGAACCGGCCAGCGCGCGCGCGCAGCAGTTCACGCTGCTCGGGCTCGCGTCGATCGCGCTTTTCCTGCTGCTGCGCGGAACCAATTTTTATGGCGATCCACACCCGTGGGGCCAGCAGCGCGACAGCATGACGACCGCGCTCTCAGTGCTCAACGTCAGCAAATACCCGCCGTCCTTGCTCTATGCGCTCGTCACGCTAGGCTCTGCCCTTCTCTTGCTCCCGGCCATGGAGCGGTTCGGAGGTTTTGCTGGCGAGGTGCTCGCGACCTTCGGCCGGGTGCCGCTTTTCATCTATTTGCTGCACCTATATGCCGCGCATGCGGCGGCCGTTGCGCTCTTTCTCACTGAAGGCTTTGACTTTGCCCAATTGCGCGGCTTCGGCGCACAAGCAGCCCCGCCGGCTGGACTCGGCCTCAGTCTGCCCGCCACCTATGCCGCCTGGATCCTCATCATGGCCGCGCTATATCCGGCCTGCCGCTGGTTCGCCAACGTCAAGCGGCGGCGGCATGATTGGTGGTTGAGTTATTTGTAGATTATCACCACACGCCGGGAATAAGGCGCGACGTTTTCAGCGCATATGCGGCGTAGTCCGGAAAAGCCTTTTGAAGGACCTTTTCTTCGAGTTGCATCCGCCTGATCTGCACGGTCACATGCAGGATCAGGAACGGCAGAGCCGCCAACCATGCGTATTGCAACAATATGCCGGCAACCGCGGCCTCCTCGACCAGATAGAGCGGATGCCGGACGATGGCGTAAGGGCCGCTGGTGACGAGCTTGCGCGCCTGTGGGATCAGGCTGAACGACAAGCCCAAGGATAGAAGCGTGTAAAGGATCAGCGCTTCGCTAACGAGGAGGATCGCTGCCGATGCGACATAGAGCACAGGCAGCTCCGGGCCGCTGGGCAGCAGGGGAATGAACCATGCGGCATAGGTGCCCGCCAGCGTCAGCAGCACTGGCCCGAGCCCTTTCGCCCGGCTGACCGGCTCTGGCCGTAACACTATGATGCAGCCGATGATCGTGTAGAAGAGGACGACGCACACATCCGCGATCAGCGCCGGCCACGCACCTGGGCCAGCCCGGCCGGCCGCGATGGCCTCAAGCAGACCGTTGACGTCCATGAAGGATGCCGCACTCAGGACGAGAAACCAGGCGGACGCGCACAGGCGCACGATCAGTGCACGCAGGCTTTCGGAGGCGAGCGCAAGGGGAACGGTGTCCCACTGTGGCCCCGCGGCTGGGAGCGGCTTGACCTGATCTCCTCCAAGTCCCGCCAAGCACTGTCCTCTCTTTTCGTCTATCGTCTAATCTAGCGTAACATGCCGATTATGGCTGAATCCGGGTCAGCCCAAATCTGTGAGGGAGGGAATGATGCGCATCATTGGACTGAGCTTCTCAGCTATTAGCAGCCGCCGCGATTTGGGGAACCGCACAAGGGCTGGCCTGCACGCCCGGCGAAGAAGCCTGCCCCGTGATGCTCAAGATGGCGCCCGGCTCACGATTGATTGAAGCGGCGGGTTTTGTATCGGGCGAACATCCCGATTTTTATTTCAAGTTCGACGCCAGAGGCGGACAGAAGCTCATCATCCACACCGAAGGGGGCGGTTTGAAGACCGGACCCGGGATTCCGATCACGGCCCCCAACGGCACACAAGACGCCGTCGACGAGGACACGCCCTACACTCTACCGGCAAGCGGCGATTATGTGATCCAGATGCACGCCAATACGATGTCGGAAGGCCCCTTCGGCCGTTTCAAGCTGTTCTTGATCATTGATTGAGGGAGCGGAGAGCTTAGGAAGTGCAGAGAAGAAAAGCCGGGGGAAACGCCAGGGTCTGGGAGCTGACCGTTCCTTTGTGTTATGGTACTCCTATGAATCGCGACGAAGCCATAAGCCGGTTGAAGCAACACGAAGCCGATTTAAAACGGCTTGGCGTCGAGCATCTATACTTGTTTGGCTCAACGGCGCGTGGCGAGGCGCAGGAAGAGTCCGACGTCGATCTGTTTTTTGATTACGAAAAGGGAAAGCTCGGCCTCTTTGAATTGATGGATGTGAAGGCCTATGCCGCGAGCATCCTCGGCCGCAAGACCGACATCATGACGCGGGACAGCCTACACAAAATGCTCCGGCGCCAGATTGAAGAAACAGCCGTGCGCGTGTTTTAGTGGCCGCGCGTTCGCTCATTCCCCGCCTAACCGACATGATCGAGGCGATCGAACGGATTCATACCGTATTGAGGGACATCCCTATCGATGTATTCGAGGCCGATTGGCAACGGCAGTGGCTCGTCGAGCGCGGCGTCGAGATTGTTTCCGAGGCAAGCCGCCATCTCACGGATGAACTTAAAGCGCGTCATCCCGAAATCCCTTGGCAGAAAGTGGCGGGCATCGGCAATGTGCTACGTCACGATTACGAAAGCATCGCTGCTCCCATCATGTGGAGGCTAGCGCAAGCCGATCTCCCGGCCTTGGAGAAAGTCTGCCGCGAAGAACTCAAGGCGGAAAGGGAACGTCGGTCATCAAGGAATTGATGACCGAACAGCTGCCGCCACTATGAAGGAACAGAGAATCACCAAGGTGGAGATTGCGGCGCGGATGCAAAGCAGCTGTGTGCAGGTCGATCGTCTGCTCGATCCCAAAAAAACAGCAGCGCTACGCTCGAAACCCTCATGGGGGCGGCGAAAGCTGTCAGCCGCAGGCTATGCCTTGAATTGGTGTGAGTACCTGCTGCGGCTGTTCGGGAAAGATCGCCGGTGCTAATGGTATTCTAGAAGGGAATATCATCATCAACGATCGTCTCTGGTTGTGACTTCGGGATCTGCCTTTTCGGCGGGGGCTCTAGACGCTTCCGCTCTGCCGGAGGCGGCAATCTATGATCCGCGCGATCTTCCCCCTCCTTCGCTCGTCCTAAAAGAGCGCCGATCGAGTCAATAAACTTCCGTGCCGGCTCAAGCTTCTTAAAGCCCTGACCTATGGCGTCGCAAACGGCAATATAGACAGCCATTCCGGCTTGGAGGGCTGTTCGCCCTTTATCAACTTCGGTCGCAAACTTATTTAGCTTGTCGTACAACGCATCTCGTTTGTCGTCTGGAAGTTCGGATTGGCGAATAGCCTCCCGAATCTTCTCGATGAAATGGTGTATTTTCGCCCTGGCCGTATCATCCAGTCCGACAGAGCCCTGGCGATCGCTTTGAGCCGAGCGGATTCTGATTTGGATCGTGACGTGGTCCACGTCATGCTGGAACTGTTGGTATTGTTCAGCAATGCTATATCGATCGAGCTTAGGAACACATAAATCTGCAAGAGCATCAATTCCGTACACCTTTGCTGCCGCAAACACTTTATTCATGTATTCGAGACGGTACGGATCGGCGTTGTACTGCCCCTGCTCAGCGTCCTGTTCCTCTTGCTGAACTCGCGTTCTGAGGATTTTCTCGAACTGGACGAACGCCAGCTCCGGGTCTACCGGCAATTGGGACAGCTCGTCATCGGAAATCATAGTGCAAGCCTCGAAATCGTCTCTCCGCTCATGTCACTGAGTTTAGTCTTGTTCGGCGGCAGCAAATGCCTGCGCTATGCTATTCACGAGAGAATCCTGCGGCATCTTGCCAAGGCTGCGCAATTTGAAAAACACTTCCTCAACTTGCTGTCGACTATCAGAGTTATCGAGGGTGGTTGCGGCCAGCGCTTCGAGTTCTGTCGCCAGACCCTCGATGCGCTGTCGACGCTCTTCCCTTCCGGAGGGATTGGGTCCTTTGCCTGTCCACACAAAGCTAGCCGACGTGGACTTCACACCTTCAGCAATCGCCTTAAGCAGGTTTGATACCGTCGGCGCGCCTGTATCGCTTCCTTCAACAACTCGTTGAAGCTCAATGACATTCCACAAGGGCTTGCCGGATTTTTCAATTATAAATGGGTTGCAAACCCCATCGCGGCCCCAGCATTTCAGAACACGGGCTATGGCCCAAGCATTTGTTGGGCAAGCCTCCTGCCTCATCATCGCGAGCCGTTGTCGCGGGCCATAGGGATCAACGAACATTGGCCCATCGGTATAGATCAACGTCACGGGTCCAAGATCGGGGTCTTCCTGCTTTAACCGGGGTTCCCAAATCTCGCAGCTCATCTCGACTGCCTGGGAAATTGGCGTCGCACCGCTCTCCCAATTCTGGATAGTCGTTCGGCTCACCCGAAACCTCTGCGCGACGGTCTCCTGCGTAAGCTTAAGGCGCTCACGCCATGCCTTAAATTCCTGGGCGTTCACGTTCATAAATAGCCTTACTATTTGCCCTTTTTTTATAATATGCCAAATTTTTTAGCCGTGTCAACATAGAATAGCCAAAATTATTGGCGTCCATCTAATCGGGAAATCACGCAGCCGCTCACGTTGTAGGATCGCTCAATTTCCGCGAGCGTCTCCTCGCCGTGATCGCAACGCCGGATCGCCTTGCGCCTCCTGTGATCGGTAAGATTCAAGCGTTGCCCCACCTTCATGCCGCGCACCTCGGCGCGCTCGCGGCGCTCCCTTGCACGCGAGGATTAATCCGCCCTCGGACTCGGCAAGCCCCCCTAGAATGCTCTGAATCAAGCACCCATGCGCGGTCATCGTGTCGACCAATTTCCATCTACCTCACAACCGGCTATTAAAGCGGAATGACAAAGCTCGACCCCCGCCTGACCCCCGCCCGGCCCGATCTCGCGGCCGCGCATTTGCGCGGTCTCGTCACGGCGCCCGATTATGTCGAAGGCCGCGCGATGCAGGTCGTCATCGGCATCGCCGATCTGCAGCACGAGCCATCCCATTATGCCCCGCTCGATACGCAGGCGCTGTTTGGGGAAAACGTCACCCTTTACGAGGATCAGGAAGGCTGGGGCTGGGTCCAGCTCGCGCGCGACGGTTACGTCGGCTATATCGCCACGGCCGCGCTTGCCGAGGGGCAGACGGAGCCGACCCATCGCGTCGCGGTCAACCGGACCTTTGTCTATCAGTGTCCTGACCTGAAAATGCCAGCGCGGCGCGCCTCGCCGCTCGGGGCCGCTGTGTGCGTTCGCGCGACGCAAGGCGCCTTCGCGCAAATCGGCGATAATGCTTTCGTCTTCGCCGATCATCTACAGCCATACGACTCGCGCGAAAAAGACTTCGTCGCGGTGGCCGAGCGGTTTTTGCACGCGCCCTATCTCTGGGGCGGCAAAACAAGCCTCGGCATAGATTGCTCTGGCCTCGTGCAGATTGCGCTCGACGCGGCCGGGATCGCCGCACCGCGCGATACCGATTTGCAGGAAAAAGCGATCGGCGCGCCGCTCGCCTTCGATGCGGACCTTACCGGCTTGCGGCGGGGCGATGTCGTATTCTGGCACGGCCATGTCGGCATCATGCGCGACGAGACCACTCTGCTGCACGCCAACGCGCATCACATGCTGGTTGCGAGCGAACCACTATCTGATGCGCGCGAAAGAATCCTCGCCAAGACCGCGCAGCCGATCACATCGATCAAGCGGCTGAGTTAAAGGTCACGCCCACCAGTTTTCCGGTGCCGCGATTTTCGGCGCCGCCTGCTCGAT
>PLUZ01000115.1 GCA_003162995.1 Methylocapsa sp.
GCGAGCGGCTTAGCTTTGGCGAGCAACGCGACGCCGGCGGCCGCCGTGGTGTTGGAGCCATTGCTGTCCAACATCACGGACACACGGAAATTCGCAAAAAAGCGCTTCTTGACCGCCTTGAACAAGGCCTCGCCGGCGATCATGCTGCCGCCTCCAACGAAGATCGCGGTATACTGCTTTTCCTTGGGGCCACGTGTGTAGATCGTTCCGTCGACGAGCGCAGCGACGCTTTCCGGCGTCACGCCGCCATAGCCGATGATGTGATCGGCGCCGCCGTCATAGCCGACGACTGTGTCAAAGACGCTCGGCGCCGGATCGGTGTCCAACAGGAACAACAGCTTCTTTGTCATGACGGTCTCATTGAGTTGAAATCATTCCGCGCGGCGAGGTCAGGCCGTCGCGACGGTGCGCGGACTGCCGGCGGCCAAGAGGACGCCGTTTCCGGCGGGCGGCGTTGTCCCGGTCATTGCATCTCCTTGAGGCCTCAAGTTGAACCGTCAATGGCCCTATTTGTCAGAGTTCGGCTGCCCTGCCAAGCCCGCTTCGCCCACGGGTGTCGGAGCCAAGCGCATGGTCGAGGAAGGTCAAACCAGCCCCGAGCCCGTAAAAGACGGCAAGAAAAATCAGTGCGTTCTCAAAGACGCGCTCAAAGCCAAGCTGGTCGGCGTTAATGAAAGGATAAGGATAGATGCCAAAGGTTACGCCGCGAAACATGCTATAGAGGAAAAAGACGACCGGATAGAGGAGCCAGATGGCGGAATCGGACCATCGCAAGCTACCCTTGGAGATAAACATTAGCCAATACAGAGAATAAAGGAATGGCACGGCGTCATGCAGCACTATGTCGGCCAAGAGCTGCATTCCCTGCGGGTGCCATAAATGCCGCAACAGCAGCTCATAGACCACGCCGACAACGATAATATAGACAACAAGTGCCGAGATGAAGCTTGTCCCGGTCAGAAATCGTTCCGCTTGTGGCTGTGTGCAAAAAATCGTGAGAACGAGCGCGATAAGAATATTGGTCTCGATCGTGAAGTAGCTGAAGAAATCGATAACACGGCCGGCAACCGGCTGGTTCTTGATGAGCGCCTCTTGAATGTCGAAATAGAGCTGTACTCCCAAGCCAGACCACGCCAGGCTAGCGATCACCGCCGCGCAGCGGCGCTGCAGATAGAACGGCTTCGGCATCTCGCCCGGCGCCTTCGCTTCGACCTGCATCTTGTATTCCTCCCTTATATTGATTCGGGATCTCCTCCTTAATATGACCGTTCTGTGAAATTTTGCAAAACGATGACAACCGCCGTTTGCCGGAATGGAATCATATGGTGGCGGCCGAGCTGCCTCTCATTTTCCGAGTTTTGGTGCGGAATTCAAGGATTCCGTTCAACAAAAGCGTGCAGAAGTGCTCCGTGAACTTGTGGCCGCTCATCTATAGGGATATCGACTTATCTAAAGTAATATTCGAGAGATGATCCCATGGCGACATTCATGTCTGAGCCTTCCGATCCGATCACTGTGACGGGCGGCATCGTCTCGGCCTTCGTCGCCCACAATTCTTTGCCGTCGGCTGAACTGCCAGACCTGATTCAATCCGTGCATGCGGCGTTGGTGAAGATCGTAAGCGAGGCGGTTACACCACACGCGCCGGAACCGGCAGCGGTATCGGTTCGTAAGTCGATCACACCGGATTATCTCGTGTGTTTGGACGACGGCCTTAAATTTAAATCTTTGCGGCGTCACCTAACGGCGCTCGGAATGACGCCGGACGAATACCGCGCGAAGTGGAAGCTGCCGGCTGACTATCCGATGGTCGCCCCTAAATACGCGGCGCAGCGATCGGAATTGGCGAAGCAGTCTGGGCTTGGCCAACTGCGTGGAGATGGTGTTAAGCGCAAGGTCGCGCGGCCACGCAAGGCGACGGCGTAATCGCCCTTTTGCAGACGGGAAGACGCGTGGTTGGTCAATGATCTATGGTTGAACGCCGTTACTTTGCCACGACTTTGCATGCTCTCCACCCCGGCCTGGAACAGCTAAGAAGTGGCTTGCCATACAGATGAGGCGGCGCACCTGAGGCTGACTTCGCGGAACACGAGCAGCGGATTGTCTGAATTCCGCCATCAACCGCCTACACTTTCCCATTTCTCCAGACTTGTCGTTTGACAGGCATTATTTATGCCACGCGCTAACAGCGAAACGGTCTAAACCCGATCGTATCTGCTTTTCGATTAATGATCCGCCCCTATTGAACAGGTCCACCCTGAGGCTGTGAGCTTTAATGCTCGTGCAAAAGGGGAATAACCCAAGTCTTTCTTCGGCAAGCTTTTCGTCCTCGCGCCGTCACCGGTCGGCCCAGGGCAAGCGGCAGACACTGTTCGGGCTGCGATAATGGCCATCAATCGTGCGACGGCCCATTCCAAATCCGCCGGGGAAATCCGGATGAAGCAGAGTTGGTCGCGGAGTGGAAGATCGTCGATGCCAATTGTATGAGATTTTCGCCAAAGCGCATCTTGAGAAGGTGCGCAAAGTGTTGATGCGGCGGTATGAGGCTACGCCGGAGGTGTGCAGCGTCGATCAGAAAGGTCGGTCGAGTGGCGTGCTGGCATTCCGCAGTTCAACCAAGCCGCGACAGCCTTCCGTGGCCAACGAACTTCGATAGAGTTCGGCAAAGCCTACGGATTTACCGAGAAGCTGATCCTTGGCGAAATCTACAATTACCGGTTTGCAACCAGCGAGCTTAAGGGGCCGCTGCAGAAAGCCGTTTCCATCAACGGCTGGCGCTGGCGGTCGGTCGCGGTCGGCAAATTGTGAAATTTTGCCGCCAAGGAAATCGCCATTTTAATCGGTTGAGGCCGAATCTACCTTAAGGTTCTGCGTCGCTGCCAGGCTGTGATTTCCGCAATCAGCATTTGCTTGCGCTTTTCGTAAGTTACGTGGGAGATTCGACATCCGATTCGCGTTGCCATTCAACCTTGAACCAATCTGCATAGGTTGGAACGTCCAGCCGTCCGATCAAACTGCGCAGAAAGTTTGCCTGTGATTCAAGTTTCTCGATTTCATTGCGGAGAACAGTATCGAAGCCGTCCAGCCCACCGAGGCCGTTGTCGTTCTCTAAAAGGCAACGGTCGCAAATCGTGACGGGGTGGCCATCTTCCGTTTGACCCTCTGCAACCGTCGAGACATCTGTTATTTGGCCTGCACAAATGTCGCATGACAGATACGAATGGGTCGGAATGGCTTTGAGAGTTATCGTGATCTTGGCCACTAGCCTGCTCCTGAGTTAATCGTCGTTTCTCCGTCTTTGTCTCCCAGATTGTGAAAGCGCGTTTAATCATGACCATACCTCTAAAGTCGTCCAACCAATTCATTTTGTTTGAAAAGGCGAAATATTGGCGGGGGCG
>PLUZ01000029.1 GCA_003162995.1 Methylocapsa sp.
ACGAAAAGTCTATGCGCAGAAAGCCGGGTTTAGGAGCATCATGCCGTATGTGTGCTTCGAACCACTCTCGTCCAAGAAAATGCACGATGACAGTATTTGCAAGACCAATCATCCGCTCGCCGTCGTGATTTGTCATATCACCTGGCAAAGTCGAGACGATCTTGTGTAGGTCATCGACACTGAGCCGCCGGGGCGTGTCAATCATGAGTTCAACATAGAGCCTTTCGTTAGTTATTCACAAGTCAAGCGGACAGGCTTCCGCTCATTAGCACACGATACCGCTCATTATCGCCGTGCCGATTCTCGCTACTAAAATTTAATCCAGTAGCAATGGTTTGGAACTAGAGATGCCAGACATCTTCTTGAAATGCGCAACGCGCTCTGCCTCAGATCCCAATTGTTCTACCACGGTGCCCGATGAAACTAGCACCTCGATGCAGGGACTTCCGCTCGTTGTTCCCGTCCAGTAGGAATCGGCGAGTTCGATAGCACATTCGCCTTTAATTAGCTTTTTGGCGATTTCGTTGACGATGTTCATGTCGCCACGATGCAATATCGCCCCCTCAGCTACGCTTACGGTGTAGAGTTTTCCCCCAGTCATTTTTGCCCAATGGTCTTTGGCGCACTCTTCATCTTCGAACAGCATAAGACAATCATTGCGTTTGGGCTTCATGGACGGCTTTCTTTCGTCGAGCAGAGATTCTGCTAGAGCCCCATCCCGGGGGTGCCGAGACACGAACTCGCCAGCGGTCGCAATCTCCGCTCCAGGGGTAAANNTTCTCCCTAGACGCGGGCTTCTTTATTCAGGCGTCCTAAGCAGCGTAGAAATCGCCGTTGTCGCCCGCCTGGCAAAATTGATTAGACGCGCCTCGAATCGTCAAGTGCGAAATGGCATTTGCCACGCCGGTAAATTCGGCGTCCCGTCAGAGAGTGTCATTAGACCGGGCTCTTGTGACACGGTGCGCATCCCCTCGAAAATAGTGTCACAAGAATGGTTTGTTAATTGACATGGTGAACATGTCGCATTATTTCTGACTCTAATGACATGCCAGGGAGTCAAAACGATGTTGATTGGGTATGCAAGGACATCCACCGTTGAACAGGTCGCCGGGTTCGAAGCTCAAGTTCGCGAGTTGAAGGCAACCGGCGCAAAAAAGATTTTCCGTGAACAGATTTNNGATTTCAAGTGCCGCCTCCCGTGCGCAGCTTGAAGCCGCAATCGATTATTGCCGCGAGGGGGACACGCTTGTCGTGACGAAGCTTGACCGTTTGGCGCGTTCTGTTCGCGACCTTTGCCGGATCATCGATGAACTGAAGGCCAAGGATGCAGGGTTGCGAATCTTGAATATGAATTTCGACACTGCCAGCCCTACCGGCAAAATGATGCTGACGATTCTTGGTTCGATTGCCGAGTTTGAGCGCGAGATAATGCTTGAGCGGCAAAGAGAGGGAATTGCGAAAGCTCATAGCGAAGGGAAATACAAAGGTCGCGCTCCAACGGCGCGGGCCAAGGCGGATCAAGTCTTTGCGCTCGACCGCGCTGGCAAGACCCGCGAAGCGATTGCCAAGGAAGTCGGAATCAGCCTCGTTTCGGTTTATCGCATCTTGCGGACTCGTAAGGATGCAGAGACGCCAGCGGCGAAAGTCACTCGAATGCGGAAGGGTCCACAAGCACAAGCCAGTGTCTAAAGAAGGGGCCGTATGGCCCCTCTTTTTTGCTCCCTAGACCGTGATTCCAGCTTCGCTTAAAAGTTGAGTGAGCCTGGGGTCATCTCAATCGTGTCTGCAAAGCAAAGGAGGGGCTTCCGTGGCTGAATATAGCCGCTGAGACCACTCGAAAAGGCAGCTCGGACGCCTGCCGCATTGCAAAAAGCGCGAAAGGCAGGACGTGAAGCCGCTCTCCAACCCGTCTACCCTCTACCCCTCCGACGCGGTCTGTTCGCATGAATATAGACAAGATTAGATCGCGGAAGCGGCAATGGGCAACACGCCAGAGACGCGCCCTCGGCATCCCTCCTAGACCAGTCCAGCCTTGGCAGTCATCAGGATTGCCCAAAAGCACCTATTACCATCACCGCGCTCACGGTTTGCCGTTGCTGTCAGTCGAGCGACAAGCGGACTTGTTCATGAAGAGAGAACTGAAGCGCATTAGGGCTAGGGCGTTCGCTGCGAACAGATCGCCGTTTATCGGGCTAGGTTCGGTCCAATAGCCCGGCTACCCAAAGATCGGGCATGTCATTAGGAATACACTCTTAATTATCGAAATGAGGTTGAAATGGAATAGGGGTTCGGTCTCGATCTAAATTGATCGCCCTCGCTGACATCTGAAAGCCCAGGCGCCGCCATTACTCCTATTACCCCTATAAGCTCTTTACCCGTATGAGAGAGCTTTCATGCTTTCATAAGCTTTCGGCAGTCCCTTTTTGTTCGCGATCACCGGTTAAGTTGTCTCTCGCTTTCGCGGCTGCGATTGTCCACTTGGGCGTAAGTTTGCACACAATAATTCCTTTCGAAGGGACTCCTCCAAATCCCATGCCCATTTCAGAACTTGGATTTTTGGATGGCGTCGATCTATTAGAATTTATAGGAAGAAATTCGGGTAGTGCTTGCTTATCCGAAATAGATCGGGAATGGGATCGTGCCAAAGCTTGCAGTCGTGGAGCAAATTGCAAAAATAATCGTCATATTCACATCAGCTGCCGCCGGGTTCTTTTGGATTTGGGCATCCCTTACGAAAATACCGCTCTTCCCGGATGTAGGCTTCGACTCGGATTCATCAGTGTTTGAGCCGATTCGTAAGGCCCTTCAAACTTCAAGCCGTCGAAATGCCATCGCTGCTTGTTTTGCTGGACTGGCGGCGATCGCATCGGTCGTTGTTCGCCTGCCATCAGTTACAGAGATGATGAGCCTATAGGAATTTTTTGGCAGCGTTTCAGTTTGATATTTGACGCTCCTTGACGCGCGCCAGCGCGCGACCAATCTCCAATGCTGTTCGTAGCGCAAAGCAAGGATAGGGAATGGGCAAATCAACTTACATTGTTCCAATAGTGAAGCGCGATCTAGTGCCACTTTGGCATGACTATTGGGACTCAAAGAAACCTAGCAACGAGGCCAAAAAGGTTAGCCGCGATGGTTCATTAGGGCGAACCGCTACCGTGACAGCGAAGAATAAACGAAATGCCGCAGCGATTGCCGAAGCGCAAAATCCGGGAGATGTTGCAATCTCAGATGCTGTTTCGGGGATTGGCTGATACCCACCCGACCTAAATGCCAAAAGCGTCCCGCCGATGTAATCACCCATCATAGTGGCGGTTGTCGCCATCTTGGCATGGACCTGACGGGTCTTCGTATTTGCAGGCTTTTGGCGCGATCGGCTCAGACGCTCACTTGCTGCGATCCCTTTACTCTTGCCGTCCCCCACCGATCCCCTTTTTGACTGTTCTGTCCGGTTTATCCAATTGATCGCTCTTGGAGATACCGCCGAGTTGCTGTCAGTGATTTCGCGGGTTCGCGCCGCCGCGCGGCGTGCAATGATCCAGGTAAAAGCTGCGATATGGAGCGGATCTTTTCCAGAATTTTTCAAATCTCGCCAAAATCGGGAATGATCGAACCATTGCTTAATTTTTTGAACCCGGGTTCAAAATCTTATTAGAGCCCGCACAGAGGCAACGTGCGAAGGCGGGTATGATGAAACAGCGGGCCACGTGTTGAACCGTGCCCTATGCGCGCGCCAATGGCTGATCGAGGACCGCTACATGCTACGGGGTTCGACACCGTGGTTCGAATTTCGGCAATGGCGTGGAAAGCCGATATTCGCTCAAGCCGCGTGAATGACGCCAGTGCGCCGGTGGACCTTGCTTTCCCGCTCTGATCTATAACCCCT
>PLUZ01000182.1 GCA_003162995.1 Methylocapsa sp.
TCGCCGCGGCCGCGCGGCTCAATCTCCAGCTTGATGTCGGCGAATTGGCCATGGCCGCCGGTCTGGCGTTTGAGCCTTGAATGCTGCGATACTTTGCGCCGGATCGTTTCCTTGAACGCAATTTTCGGCGCCGCCGTGGTGATCTGAAGGTTATAATTTGTGGCGAGGCGTTCGATGGCCGTATGGAGATGGATTTCTCCTTGCCCTTTCATGAGCGTCTCACCGGTTTCGGTATTGTGCTCGATGNNACCGGCGGCGGCGGGGCAGGAAAGGGCAGGGAGCCTGCTGCGCCGGGATTGCCAAGCACCGCCCCCGTCGCGACCCCATCGAGCCTTCCGAGCGCGACGAGTTCCCCCGCATCGGCCTCGGGCACTCTGACGGATTCGCCGCCGGGATAGCGGTGAATGCCGCCGACACGGGCTCCATCGAACGTGGCACTGTCGCGCAGCACGCCGCGCCAGATGCGGCCATAGGAGAGCTTGCCCGCCTGGAGAGTCTTGAAGATTTGCACGAGCGGCTCTCCCTCGGCAACAATGCCGCGATGGCCTGCTGTCTCAGCTGCATCGGGCACATCGTGCCGCATGGCCTTCCATAGCGGAAAAATGCCTTGCCCTCGCGCCGCCGATCCAAGCAAAACCTCGACGATCGTGCCGCTCGCCTGATCCTTGCGCAAATGCTGGTAAAGCTCGCTCGCCGTTGGCTCAACTTCCTCGATCAGTTTTTCCAACAGAGCATCGTCCTGATCGGCCAGCACCTCGGCCAATCCGTCGAGCGCATGCTTCTCGGGATCGCGGAGTTGGGGAGGAATCTCGATGCGCTCGGCCGCTTGGTTCGCGCCGTACCGGTAGGCGCGTCCGCTCACGACTTCAATGTAGCCGACCACCGCGTCATTCTCTCGGATCGGCAATTGCCTCGGCGCCAGCGGGTATTTGGAACATGTCTGGAGCGCCGCAAGCGTGTCGTCGAGAGAGCCGGTCAGCGTATCGATCTTATTCACAAAGATAAGGTGCGGGACCTGAAAGTCCTCAAGCGCTTTCAGCAAGAGCGGCACGCTGGAAGCACGGCCGGTCATTGGCTCGCAGACGACTATGGCGAGATCGACCGCGGCCAACGCCGCTTCCGTCTCAAAGGCGAATTCAACCGAACCCGGACAATCCAAGATCGACCAGCGATCACCCAGAAAGGAACAATGCCCAAGCCTCGACTCGGTGCTTACGACGCGCTTGCGAATGTCGCCGGGCCGTTTCAAGGGCGATCCAGCCGCTGCCATCAGTGCGTCGAACAGGGTCGACTTGCCGCTTCCATAGGGGCCGATCAAAGCGACGGAGCGCGGCCCTGCCACCGCTGTCTTCACAGGAGAACCTGTCATGATGGCGCTTCCTCCCTGCCATTCCGGCTATCGTTGCCGCGATGGTAGGACAAATAGGGTTTTGGCGCAAAGTCTCACACGCGCCAAAATGGCGTGAGCGAGCAAGATGAAGGGAGAAAGATGGTCTGACGCTATGCGTCGAAAAAATCGGCGGGGATTTGCGCGGCGAGCTCCTGCCCAATCGCCTCTCCGAGCAATGCCGCTTCGTCCAACGGCGCGGACGCCGCCGTCTCGAAAAACTGCGAGCCATCGGGTTTGAGCACGATCGCATGAAGTGCGACTTGCCCCGCCTCTACACGGGCGTTAGCGCCGATCGGCGTCTTGCAGGAGCCATCGAGAACACGCAGAAAGGCACGCTCCGCTGCCAGGGCAACGGCTGTCTGTGCATGGAGAACCGGCGCGAGCAGCGCTCGCACGCCATCATCGTCCCGCCGCATGGCGATGGCGATCGCGCCCTGGCCCGCCGCCGGAACAAACTCCTGTACATCCAGAACGGCGGTGACGCTGGCTTCGAGCCCAAGGCGTTTCAGGCCGGCAAGTGCGAGCAGAGTAGCGGCTGCTTCGCCCTTGGCAACCTTGGCGAGACGTGTTTCGACATTGCCACGCAGGAGGCTGATCTTCAGATCCGGCCGCAACCTCTTGACCATGGCGCCCCGCCGAAGCGAGGCGGTGCCGACCACGCTTCCTGGAGCAAGCCCGAGCGGATGCGGGGCATGTGGAGAAATCCACGCGTCGCGCACATCTTCACGCGGCAGATAGCCGGCGATTTCGATCGCCTCCGGCAAGACCGTCGGCAAATCCTTCGCCGAGTGCACGGCGGCGTCGATGTCGCCTTGCAGCAAGGCATGGTCAAGCTCCTTGGTAAAAAGCCCCTTGCCGCCGGCTTCGCTCAACGGCACGTTGAGAATCAAGTCGCCGCTGGTTTTGATCGTGATGATCTCGATTGCATCCGCATCGAGGCCATGCGCCGCACGGAGGCGGCCCATGAGTTCGCGTGTCTGGGCGAGCGCCAAGGGGCTGCCACGCGTCCCAAGCCTGAAAGCCAAGACTTTGCCCGGTCGCGAAGTGGCAAGAATTCGTGCGTTAATTGTTGCGTTTCCTATTGGTTTGGTTGGTTCTATAGGTTGAATCTTAATGCGGCTGGCAGCGGATACCAAATTTGCTCCACCGACGGCCAAGGGAATGCTTTTGAAGCAAGGGAATCCCTTTGCAAGGGAATATTTCAGCAAGGGAATCCCTTTGAAGGAGTGTCATGCGCGTTCTCGGTATTGAAACCACTTGCGACGAAACCGCCGCCGCCGTCGTGCAGCTGAAGCCAGGCGGACCCGGCGAAATTTTATCGAACGAGATCATGAGCCAGATCGCCGAGCACGCGGCATTTGGCGGGGTGGTGCCGGAGATCGCGGCGCGCGCCCATATCGAAATCATCGACCGGCTCGTGGAACTCGCGCTTGCGCGGTCCGGGTTTGATTTGGCGGACCTCGATGGGATTGCCGCGGCGGCAGGGCCGGGTCTCATCGGCGGCGTCATGGTGGGATTGACCACAGCAAAAGCCCTGGCCTTGGCGAGCCACAAGCCATTTCTCGCGATCAACCATCTCGAAGCGCATGCCTTGACCGCGCGGCTGACCGACGAGCTCGCGTTTCCTTATTTGCTGCTGTTGGTCTCCGGCGGTCACACCCAATTGGTCGCTGTGAAGGGGGTCGGGGACTATCTCCGGCTCGGTTCGACCGTGGACGACGCGGCGGGCGAAGCCTTCGACAAGGTCGGCAAAATGCTGGGTCTTCCCTATCCTGGCGGACCACGGGTGGAGGCCTTGGCGGCGGAGGGCAATGCCGGGCGTTTCGATTTGCCGCGGCCCATGCTTGGCCGGCCGAAACCGGACTTTTCATTTTCCGGGTTGAAAACCGCGGTCCGGCTTGAAGTCGAACGCGCCGGACCTTTGACCGCGGCCGACGTGGCCGATGTCTGCGCTTCATTCCAAGCCGCGGTGGTCGATACGGTCATCGATCGCTGCCGGGCGGGCTTGCGTCTTTTCCGTGAAACCACGGGCCATCCCAACGCTATGGTCGTCGCGGGCGGGGTTGCCGCCAATGGTGCCATACGCCGGGCGCTGATGCGGTTTTGCGGCGAGGCCGGGCTGCGGCTCGTCCTGCCGCCGCCGAGTCTTTGCACCGATAATGGCGCCATGATCGCCTGGGCGGGGATCGAGCGGCTCTCGCTCGGCCTTGTCGACGATCTGACCTTTGCCGCAAGACCGCGCTGGCCACTCGACGCCAATGCTGAGGCTGCGCATCACGGCAAGGCGTGACAGGATTGCGTGACGCGCAAGGGTCAAGATCAGCGGGCGAGTTCCTTGAGACCCTGACGAATAAGTTCCGAGGCCGGCGCGTCCTCGCCAAGCGCTGCGACCGAATCGGCCACGGCCGCCATGGCCTGCGAGCGCCCATAGCCGAGATTGACGAGGGCCGAGAGCGCGTCTTGCGCGGCGGCGGGCTTGCCGCCATCAAGTCCTGCAAGCCAGACGCCTGCCATGCCGGACGTACCGGGAGGTGCTGCCTTGTCCTTTAATTCCGAGACGATCCGCGCCGCGAGTTTCGGACCGACCCCAGGCGCCCGGGAGATCGCCGCTTTATCCTGGCAGCCGATCGCGGCAGCAAGCTCTGCGGCATCGAGAACGGTTTGAATCGCAAGTGCGACCTTGGCGCCGACACCTTGCACCGTAAGCAGCAGCCGGAACCAATGGCGGTCCGTCTCCGAGATGAAGCCGAACAATTTTATCGAATCCTCGCGCATTTGAGTCTCGATCGCGAGTGTGGCCGCCTCGCCGGGCCGCGGCAGCTTTTGCAGCATGCGCCCGGAGCAATGCACGATATATCCAACACCCTGCACATCGAGGATCACATAATCCTCGCCCTGTGAGTCGATAATGCCTTTGAGTTTGCCGATCATCTTCGCCGCAGCCTATCCATAGGCGGTGAGCCGCCAGCGACCCTATATGAAAGGATTCATACCTGTTTGCATAGCCAGCTAACGTCCGGCGGCGTTTTCCAGATTACGCGCCCATAGGCGGATCCGCGCATGCGTAATGGCCGCCGCCAGGGCATCGGCCGCATCCGTGCCTTGGGCATCGCTTCCCGGCAGAAGCGTTCGCACCATCATCACGATCTGTGATTTTTCCGCATGGCCGGAGCCGGTCACGGTTTTCTTGATGAGATTGGCCGCATATTCCGCGACCGAAAGACCGGCGAGAGCGGGAACGACGAGCGCTATTCCGCGCGCTTGGCCGAGCTTTAGGGCCGATTGCGGATCGCGATTGACAAAAGTTTCCTCGACCACCGCCTCCGTTGGCCTGTGCTCGCTGATGATTGAGCCGAGACCCTCGTGGAGCTCCCGCAGGCGCTCGGCGAGCGCTTTCCTATCGTTCGACCGGATGGCGCCACTTGCGACATAGGCAACCCGCGCGCCCGAGGCCTCGATCACGCCCCATCCCATGGTCCGCAAACCCGGATCGATGCCGATGATGCGAATCGTTGCTTGCGCCATGGCCGAGCCTAACGTGTCTCGCCGCGCGGGGGAATATGCGAAACGCACTCACTCCAAAAGCATCCGCTTCAAAAGCTCGATCTCTTCCGACAAAGTTCCGTCCGCGGTTACGAGCCCCTGAATCTTTCGCACGGCGTGGAGGACGGTCGTGTGGTCACGGCCGCCGAAACGGCGTCCGATTTCCGGAAGCGAGCGCGGGGTCAAGAGCTTGGAAAGATACATGGCGATCTGGCGCGGCCGCACGACGGTCGCGGTTCGCCGCGAGGAAAGAATATCGGCGCGGCTGACATTGAAATGGCTTGCGACCAGTTTCTGGATGTCTTCGATCTTGATCTTCTTTGGCTCCGGAGTTCGCACCAGATCACGAATAGCGCGCTCGGAGGTTTCCATCGACAGCGGAGCGCCATTCAAAGAGGCATGGGCGAGCAGCCGGTTGACGGCTCCATCGAGATCGCGGCCATTCGTCTGAATGACGCTCGCGACATAAGCGACGACCGCGGCCGGAACTTCGAAAGTCGGATGCACCTGTTTCGCGGCGGCAATGCGTGCTTCAAGAATCTTGATCCGCAACGCCTCGTCGAGCCCTCCGATTTCGATGCAAAGACCGCCAGCCAAGCGCGATCTTACTCTTTCGTCGAGACTTTCGAGATCGCCTGGCGGCCGGTCGGCCGCGATCACGATCTGCCGGCGGGAATCGATCAGGGCATTGAGCGTATGACAGAACTCTTGTTGAATCGACTTGCCCTGGAGAAATTGGATGTCGTCGATCACAAGAAGATCGATCGCCCGCAACCTTTCCTTGAAAGCGATCGCCGTCTGCGCTTTGAGGGCGGCGACGAAACCATACATGAATCGCTCGGCGGTGAGATAGATGACTTTGTGCTTTGCCGAGGTGGCAGCATGCGCGGCGGCTTGGAGAAGGTGGGTCTTACCCAATCCGACAGAAGCGTGGAGATAAAGCGGATTGAAAAGCAATGGGTCTCCCGGCGCCGCGGAAGCAATTCTCTGCGCCGCGGCATGGGCAAGCTGGTTGGATGAACCGACAAGAAAATTCGAGAAAATTAAACGCCGGTCCAACGGCGATCCGCAAAGGGTTTCGGCCTCGCAACCCTCCATTAAAGCCGACTTTTTCGAAGATGGCATTGCCGCGGCGGATGCCACCATCTGGGAGGAGGACGCCAATGAAGTGACGTTTCGGCCTTTTACCAAATTCGCGTCACCGCATGGAACGGGATCGAGGTGGCTGCCGATGGCATGAGGGGGAGCGAGCCGCGTCGATGTACGGACATTGATCGACACCCGTTTGATCAGGGGGAATTCGCTGGCGAGCGCTTGAAGAATCTTGTCCGTATAGTGTGACTGAATCCAGCTCTTCAAAAATTTCGTGGGAACCGAGAGATAAGCATCCGCGTCGGAGAGAGCATCGAGTTCGAGGCAGCCGAACCAAGATGAGAAAACGTCTTCGCCAAGTTCCAGGCGGAGCCGCCGGCAGATTCGCATCCAGGCTTCACCCGTGGCGGCGGCGCCGGAGTCGGGAATTTGTCTGCGCACATCCGGCATCTGTTTTCATCCTCAGGAATCTAAGTAAAGCAACAGCGTCCGCTTAAATACCGGCGCCGAAACGTGATAGTGACGGGAGAAAGGATGGCTGCGGAACTAGCCGCGTGTGCGCCGGCGATGCCGCGCTGCAGCCCAATGAGCCCTTTGAAAGCGCTCCGTCAGGATTTTACTGGCTGCGTAGGGAAACTGAACATTCGGATATTCAATGAATGCCATCACGGTCGTACATCCCCCTTCGCTCCGCGTGGACTGCCACAGAGCTTGTTTACATAAATCAAAAGAGGCCCCGAATTCCGGTCGAAACACTCTGGAGACCAATAAACCAGCATCTGTAGAAAGTCTAACCAGAGTATATATTCAAACGATGCGATATGTAACCCTGAACTTATTAAATTATTATACGGGGCCGTGACGCGCTTTACACGCTAAACTCACTAACGAACTGGAAAACTCAAAGGAGGTCGGTCTCGAACACTATAGCAAGCCAGTTCAAGACCGGAGAGAGACTTTAACACAGCCCAAGCAGCCCGCAAGCGCCGTTTAACGAATCCTTAAACACCGCTTGATGAATGAGCGCTATTGTCAGTTTCAAAGTTGCGAAGGCGTGTGATCCGGTAGTGTGCGTAACCACCTGATTTCGTGCGAGTCCATCGGGAACCCAAAAGGGGAAAAAAAATAGCCGGATCGAAGTCTTTCGGCTTCTGGGAAAAGTTGCAAAAATTTTTTGGGGCAAGGTGTCGGCCTGGGATAAACCGGCCTGTCTTGAAGATGTCATCTGGCTTTAAGGGCAAACCATTGAGTTGCATGGAAATTGACTGTGCGGTGTTCAACTGAGGGCAAAGTAGCGATGATGCGCATTGGGTTTTTCAGCTGCGAAAAAAAAGCCCGGCATCGGCCGGGCTCAAGGATAAAGCTCTTCGCCGCACGTCAATCATTTGCTTAGAGCATTAACCCGCCGGCTTAATCGCGAGACTTTTCGCGAGGCCGTGTTGGAATGCACGATTCCTTTTTGCGCCGCGCGCATGACCAATGGTTCTGCGTCACGCAGAGCGGCAGCCGCGGCGCCGTGGTCTCCCGAAGCAATTGCTTCTTCGACTTTGCGGACATAGGTGCGCATTTGGCTACGCCGCGAGCGGTTAACCGCGGTGCGCCGCTCGATTTTACGGACGGCCTTCTTGGCCGAGGGGGTATTCGCCATCAAAAAATATCCTGGGCATGGGCCAAAGCGAAAACAGCCATCCACGATGGAAAGCCGGCAAAGCATGGCCGCTTGAGCATGATTCCGAAACCGAAACCGGGTTCGCGATAAATATCACGCAAAGACAAAAGGTTCACGCCGCGACCGATATTCCATCCCGGAACGCAGGTGAGGATCACGCTAATAATCACGAACCCTTCGGCCCGTCAACGCTCGATATCCGCGGTTGGGCGACTACGTCTCTTTCGTGCTGGAGATACGATACAACTGACGGGCGTCCCCGGCTTGGCCGGGGGCTTTGCGATTGAAAAACGTCCGCCTTCGGGATCGCTCCCACTAGCACCCCTCATTTCGCGATTGGGAAGCGCCCTTTCGCGGCGCAATTTTGGCTCTTCATGATGCCTGTGCCATGCGATCGAGGATCGCCGTGACGCCGTCGATTGCCGTATCGATCCAGTCAGGGTGCGTTTCCGCCTCGGTCTCGATTTCATGGAGCAATTCGGCCAGCAAATAGAGGACGAGAAGGTGCCTGCGCGTGCGTTCATCCTCAATCCAGATCGGACTGTCGCGCGCACCCTCCATATAAGCCTGGATGAAGATTTGAGAAAATAAGACAAATTCCTCTTGGAGCCTTGCGGCCACGCGCGTCGCGTCGGGGACGAACTGGGCGAGATCGCTTTTGGCAACGGCAACCGCATGCGCAAGGGAGCGCAGCATGACCGCGACATCGCGCAGCGGCGATGTTTTGGCGCGTCCTTGAGCCGGGGATAGGGAAGGACCTTCCCCGAACCCAACGATCATGACATCGCCCTTCACGATCAGGATCCGGCCAAGACAATAATTGCCATGAATGCGGATCTTGATGGCGCCATTCGGCTTTTGAACAAGCTCATCGATCAGAGCAAAGCACTCTTCCCGCCGGGCCAGCAGCCGTTCGGCAGCGGCGCGCTTGTCGTCGCTCGTGTTCGCGGCATTCGTCTTTAGGCGAGCGAAAGCGCGCTCGGCCAGAATTCTTGCCGCATCCGCTGCCTCGCAGACATCGTCGTACGACAGCATCTCGGCTTTGAATTTAGGATCGGCGGTTGGAGTCGCCAGCGCCTTATGCATCTCCGCCGTCCGCAAACCAAGCCGCCGCATTTGCGGCATGTAGATTGCGAATTCCTCATGTTCGACGCGGTCGTCTTGCCCCGGCGTTAGGGCAGCCGCCTCGAGGATGCGCTTCAATGCGCCGAGCGTCCATGACCAGGCATCGCCTTGGTTGCGCATGAAAGTTTGCAGGATCGCGAGTACGGTGTGATTCTCCTCGCTGTCGACATAATCGACAACGCCTAGCAGAGGAGGGGCATTGGGAAAATGCGCCACTTCAGTCAGAAAGCGGAGTGTCTCAACTTCTGTGTCGGAGCCAATTTCTACCCGGTGACGGATTTTCAGCATTAGTTGGTTGGCGAGGACGAGCGAGGAGTTACGTTGTCCGGCACCAATACGGTGGACATCGGTTGCCTCGATCATGAGCTCGGCCCCGAGATGAGGCGTCGGCGAGAAAGAGATTCTGCCACCTTGGCCAGTGTCCAATCTTTCGCTGCGCCGCAAGGCCGCCACCATCGCCGGGACGAAACCTTCGCAAGCCTCCGCTTCATAGAGCAGGCCGGTCAAGGCGCCGCGCCGCAGCCGAGCAGCGGCGTTGCTAAGAGCCGGTCCATCCTTGTGCTCCGGTTCCGCGGCAAGTGGCGCGAAATAACGCTCGACCCCGCCATCCGGGAGTTTGACGTCGAGGAGCGGCAGAATAAAACGGCTCCGCCCGCCATCGCGAAGCACGGCGAAATCCCTGACCGAGACACCGGCGACCGAAGTCTCTTTATGACCAAACCAACGCCGTGAGGGCAAGAAACGCGGCGCGACCGTGCGCTCGAAGGCGACGCGTTCCCGCCCCGAAAAGATCGTTTCGAGCTTCCCAGTGGCAACCAGCGTGAAAAGCCCTGGGTCCACGTGCTGGTCCTGGCGGTCCTTGGTCGCGTCGGCCGGCTCAAGCCTGAACCAGAAGAAACCGTAGGCCGGCAAGGTCAAAAGATAGGAGTGCGAATTGATCGCCGGAAACCGACTGCCGGCTGTCAGTTCGACGGGCACGGCATCCTTGAATTCGGCGAGATCGAGCTCAACCGCTTGCGGCGCCCGCGAGACATTGGCGACGCACAGGATCCGCTCGTTCTGGAACTCGCGGAGATAGACCAAGACCTTCCGGTTCGACGGATAAAGAAAGCGCAAAGAGCCCCGTCCGAAAGACACATGCGATCGCCGCACCGCAATGATCCGCCGCATCCAAGTCGAAAGGCTCGACGGGCTCGCGAGCTGCGCTTCGACATTGACGGCACTGAAACCATAAACCGGGTCCTGGATAGCGGGCAGGAAGAGCTTGGCCGGATCGGCACGGCTGAAGCCGCCATTGCGATCAAGCGACCATTGCATCGGTGTGCGCACGCCGTCACGGTCGCCGAGATAGATATTGTCGCCCATGCCGATCTCATCGCCATAATAGACGACTGGCGTGCCTGGAAAAGAAAACAGAAGCGAATTCAGAAGCTCAATCTTGCGCCGGTCGTTCTCAAGCAAAGGGGCAAGACGGCGGCGAATGCCAAGATTGATCCGCGCCCGTGGGTCGGCAGCATAAAAGGACCAGAGATAGTCACGCTCCGTGCCGGTCACCATGGCAAGCGTCATCTCGTCATGGTTACGTAGAAAGATCGCCCATTGCGCACTGTCCGGGATCTCCGGCGTCTGCCGCATGATGTCGGTGATCGGATGCCTGTCCTCCTGCGCCAGGGCCATGTAGATCCTCGGCATGAGGGGGAAATGAAAGGCCATATGGCATTCGTCACCGTCACCGAAATATTGCGCGGTTTCCTCAGGCCAAAGATTTGCCTCGGCGAGGAGCATCCGGTCCGGGTAGCGGGCATCGACCGCAGCCCTGATCTTCTTGATGACCGCATGGGTCTCAGCAAGATTTTCGCAATTGGTGCCTTCCCGCTCGATGAGATAGGGAACGGCGTCAAGCCGCAAACCATCGACGCCCATATCGAGCCAGTAGGCCATGACATCGAGCACGGCTTGGAGAACGCGGGGATTGTCGAAATTTAAATCTGGCTGATGCGCATAGAAGCGATGCCAATAAAATGCTTTTGCTTGCTCGTCCCAGGTCCAGTTCGACTTTTCGGTGTCGAGGAAAATGACCGGAGCGTCCTTATAGCCTTTGTCCGTGCTTGCCCAGACATAGAAATTGCGCGCCGCCGAGCCGGGCTTTGCTGCCCGGGCGCGCTTGAACCACGGATGCTGGTCCGATGTATGATTGATCACGAGCTCGGTGATGACTCGTAATCCGCGCTCATGCGCTTCGCGCAGGAAACGTTTGAAATCCCGCAGGCTGCCATAGGCGGGATTGATTCCGCGATAATAGGAAATGTCATAGCCGTCGTCGCGCAGCGGCGAGGGATAGAATGGCATGACCCAGACCGCGGTCGCGCCGAGATCCTTGATGTAATCGAGCTTTTGCGTGAGGCCAGCGAAATCGCCGACGCCGTCATTGTCGGCATCGAAATAGGATTTCACATGCAGCTGATAGATTATCGCGTCGCGATACCATTGCAAGTCGTTGCGATCGATCATGCCGCTGGCCTCCAGAGCGCGGCCGCTTCCAGATTGTGCTGGCAGATCCCAGAAAGGCGCATCCGCCTGGCCGCGAGCATGTTAAGAGCGCCGGTTGAACTGCGACATAAGATTGGAAAAACATCCGCCGCGCCGCCGGATAAAATATCCCATTTCACGATGTCATTCCGGACCGTTCCTTTGTTTCCGAAGCTTGGCCCAATAGTCAAGGCGCGCGCGCAGGTCGCGCTCGAAGCCCCGGTCCATTGGCCGGTAAAGTGTCTGGCGCCCCAGCGCTTCAGGCCAGTAATTTTGCCCTGAAAAGCCTTCCGGCTCGTCGTGATCATAGGCATAGCCCGCGCCATATCCTTCGTTCTTCATGAGCTTTGTTGGCGCGTTAAGAATAATTTTTGGCGGCATCAAGGAGCCGTGGTCTTTGGCAAGCCGCACCGCGCCCTTGAACGCGGCATAGGCCGCGTTCGACTTCGGTGCCGTTGCGGCATAGATCACGGCGTTGGCGATCGCAAGCTCGCCTTCGGGAGAGCCTAGAAAATCATAAGCATCCTTGGCAGCGACGGCGACGGCGAGCGCCTGAGGGTCAGCAAGACCGATATCCTCGACCGCCATGCGCACCACGCGCCGTGCGATGAATAGGGGATCCTCGCCGGCATCGAGCATTCGCGCGAGATAATAAAGCGCCGCGTCCGGGTCCGAACCGCGCACCGATTTATGCAGCGCGCTAATCAGATTGTAATGGCCCTCCTGCGCCTTATCGTAAATAGGCGCGCGCCGCTGCACAATCGACATGAGCGAAGCCGTATCGAAGATTTCGCCGGGTCCAGCGGCGCGCCAAACCTCTTCGGCGAGGCTCAAGGCGGCGCGGCCATCACCATCCGCCATCCGCACCAGACAGAGGCGGGCATCGGGATCGAGCGGAAGCGCCTGCGCCTCGCAGCTTTCCGCCCGGGCGAGAAGTTTCTCGATCGCCGCCGCGTCGAGGGTGTGGAAGATCATGACTCTGGCACGCGACAGCAGCGCGGCGTTGAGCTCGAAGCTCGGATTCTCGGTCGTCGCACCGATCAAAGTAATGGTGCCATCTTCCATCACCGGCAAGAAGCTATCCTGCTGGGCCCGGTTGAAGCGGTGAACCTCGTCGACGAAAAGCAGGGTTCCCTGGCCCGCCTTGCGCCTGCCGCGCGCCTCCTCGAAAACTTTCTTAAGATCAGCAACCCCGGAAAAAATTGCCGAAATCTGCACGAAGGCGAGCTTCGTCTCCCGCGCAAGAAGACGTGCGACCGTCGTCTTGCCGGTTCCCGGCGGCCCCCAGAAAATTAGGCTGCCCAGCGTGCCGGAGGCAATGAGCCTCGAAAGCGCGCCTTGAGGGCCCAGAAGATGATCCTGCCCGGCCACATCGGGGAGGCTTTGCGGCCGCAGCCGGTCGGCGAGTGGATGCGGCGCATCCTTTTCAAGATTGGCGGCGGCGAGGAGATCGGTCATCAAGCTTTCCAATCTGGGCTACGAGAGCTTTGAAGGCAAGCCAAAGCAAGAGAGCATGGCAAAGGAGACCAAGTTGAGTTAAGGTAAACAACATAATTAAAGACCTAAATCAATTTTAACCCAATTCCTACTCAGATAGGTCATGTGCCATATCGTCTATGTATAACTATTTTATGTAGTAGCTAGTACTTATAAATTTAAATAAAGGATAAATTTTATCCATGCGCACCATCGTATTTGCGACGCAAAAAGGCGGTTGTGGCAAAAGCACGCTTGCCGCTTGTCTCGCGGTCGCGGCTCAAGAGGCCGGCGAACGTGTTTCTGTTTTCGACATGGATCCCAAAAAATCCCTTGTTCGATGGGCAGCCAAAAGAAAGGATGGCGATCTTCCGGTCTGTGCGGTTTCATCAGCCAAGCTTCCGGCGGCATTAATCGATCTGGCCAAGCAAAATGTGAGTCTTGTTATCCTTGATACCCCGGCTTTTGAATTGCCAGCCTCGCTCGCCGCGATAAAAACCGCCGATCTCTCCATCGTTCCAGCAAGACCAGCCCTATTTGACATTTGGGCGAGCGAAGTGACCGGCCGCAAACTAAGACTGATGGATAAGCAATTTGTATTTCTTCTTAACCAATGCCCGCCTACCCGCGAAGCCTTGCGTGTGCAAGAGGGCGTCGCGGCACTCCAAGCCATCGGCACTCTTTTACGTCCCCACATCCGCGCACGTGCCATCTTTCTGGAAGCTCTGGAGAGGGGCAAGGCCGTGACCGAGGCCGATCCCAAAGGCGAAGCGGCGCGGGACATGCGCGAATTGTGGCTGGCCCTCAAGCGCCGGCTGCCGCTCAGTCGAACGCTTCGATAACCGGAAGCCAAGTGAGCGTTTCCCCTCCAATTGTCCGGCTGATCACTTCGCCGTCGCGCCCAATTCCTCGAGTGGAGCTTGCGCTGCCGCTATCGATCAGGCAGAGGCCGCAGATTGTAGCCGCTTGTCGCTGGTAATTGTCTTACCGTGCTCGCGCAGAAGCGCTTCGAAATAGGCGACAGTGCGTTTCAGTCCTTCGGTTAGGTTGATCGTGGGATGCCAGCCGAGCAGTTTTTCGGCGAGATCGATGTTCGGCTGCCGCTGCTTTGGATCATCTTCCGGCAAAGGCCGTTCGACGATCTTCGATTTTGATCCGGTGATCTCGATCACCTTTTCGGCCAGCCCCCGAATGGTGAATTCGTTGGGATTGCCGATGTTGATTGGCCCGGTGATATTTTCAGGCGAATTCATAAGGCGATCCAATCCATCGATCAGTTCTGTCACATAGCAGAAGGAACGCGTTTGTTCGCCGCGGCCGAAGATGGTTATGTCCTCTCCGAGCAAGGCTTGGCAAATGAAGTTCGATACCACGCGGCCATCATCCGGGCGCATGTTGGGTCCGTAGGTATTGAAGATCCGCGCGACTTTTATGCTCATTTTATGCTGGCGATGATAGTCGAAGAACAAGGTCTCCGCGCAGCGCTTGCCCTCGTCGTAGCAAGACCGGCTGCCAATCGGATTGACATTGCCCCAGTAATCCTCCGGCTGAGGATGGACGATCGGATCGCCATAGATTTCCGATGTGGAGGCCTGCAGGATACGGACCTTGAGTCGCTTCGCAAGACCGAGCATGTTGATCGCGCCTGAGACGCTCGTCTTGGTTGTTTGGACAGGGTCGAATTGGTAATGGACCGGCGAGGCCGGACACGCAAGGTTATAGATTTCGTCCACTTCGACAAACAGCGGAAAGGTCACATTGTGACGCAGAAGCTCGAACATGGGATCGTCGAGGAATTCCTCGATGTTGCGGCGCGTTCCTGTGGAAAAATTATCGACGCAAAGAACCTCGTGACCTTGGCCGAGCAGCCGCCGGCAAAGATGCGTGCCGAGAAAGCCGGCGCCGCCCGTGACCAAAATCCGTTTTTGTCCCAATAGCATGTTCAGCTCCGATCAGGCTTTTGCAATGCGTGCCCAGGGGAGGGGACAACCGATGCTCGTAATTTGTCAAGGCGAGTCGGCTGACTCCGGGAGGCTTCACTCTGTCAAGCTTGGCTGCCGCAATAGGATTGAGGCGCTGGGAAGCTTAGGTGCTGATTAAGGAAAGACCTGCTCAAGAGAGCATCAAGACCTTCACAGGGCAAGGTCATAGACAAGGGAAAAGACTGGCAATGGCGGCTCACCCGCCGATCACCGTGGTAATCATTTCGCCGCCGCGCCCGATCGTCAATTTCCAATAATTGTGAGAGCGGCTCACCGCTTGTTCGAGATCGCGCGTCGTTTTGACGGGCGCATCATTGATGGCCATGACCACATCGCCGATTTGAAAATTGACCAGCGCCGCTTGCGAACCCGCCTCGATCGCGCTGATGACAACGCCCTCGCTTGTTCCGCGAATGGAGAGTTCCTCTGAGACGGCAGGCGATAAATTGACCACGGTCGCGCCAGAGAAAGGCGAGCCCCCTTGGAGCTTGACCGGATCGCGGGCCGGGATTTCCGGGGCGGGAATCAGTTTAAGCGAAGCCGTGCCGGGTTTGCCGTTGCGGAGATAGGTCAAGGACGCCGTGCCGCCGAGCTGTTTCGTTGCCAGCCGGTAGCCGAGACCCTCGGGATCGTCGATGCTCTGACCATCAATGGCGGAGATAAGATCGCCGCGCCGCAAGCCCGCCTCGGCGGCCGGTCCGCCTGCGGAAAGATCCGTGATCAGAGCGCCCGTAGGCCGGTCAAGGCCAAGCGAATCGGCGATTTCCCTGGACACCGTTTGCAGGCTCGCCCCGAGCCACGGACGCCGAACCTGATGTCCTCCGCCCTTGGCTGCGGCAAGTACGATCTTGACCATATTGACGGGGATGGCGAAGCCGATCCCAATCGAGCTTCCGGTCTGCGAAAAGATCGCGGAATTGATGCCGACAAGCCGTGCATGAAGATCGACGAGAGCGCCGCCCGAATTGCCCGGATTGATCGCCGCGTCTGTCTGAATGAAAAAGCCGTAATCTGAGATCCCGGCTTGCGTACGCGCAAGGGCCGAGACAATCCCCTGCGTCACCGTCTGTCCCACCGCGAAGGGGTTGCCGATGGCGAGAACAATGTCGCCGACCTCAAGCGCATCGGAATCCCCCAATTCCATCACCGGAAAGTTCTCGCCACCCTTCAATCGCAAGACGACGAGGTCGGTCCGCTGATCACGCAGCACGATCTCTGCGTCGAACTCACGCTTATCGGCAAGCGCGACCTTTACATCCGTCATGCCCTCGATGACATGATAATTGGTGACGACGAGGCCAGACGCATCGACGAGGACACCGGAGCCGAGCGAGCGGGCGGTCAGGCTGCCTTGCCGCCCATTGCCGCCCTCGCCGAAGAAGTGTCTGAAAATCGGGTCGTCAAAAATGGGATTGCGCGGCCGCTTGTCGGTGCGCGAGGCGTAGACATTGACGACGGCGGGTTGGGCTTTCTTGACGACAGGCGCGAACGACAAAAAGACATCGTTCTGCGCCTGCGGCACTTGCCGCAAGGGCTCGGCGGAAGCGGCAAGCGGTGGCAGCAACATAAGAAAAGAAGTGGTCAGTGCCTGGAGCAAACGAAGCGGGGGCGTGTTCATGGATCGCTCCATACCAGTGAACTTGACCCTGCAGCGGTTTCTGCCCGGAAACCACCGGATCGCGTTGCGGAAAGGCGCCGCCGCGCGGCGGCCGTAGCCAGTTCCGGGATGCGCCTTAAGCCGCCGTCTCTTCTTCGGCCCCGAAGACCGGCCCGGAATCTTGCCCCTTGGCATCGACATCGCGGTCGACGAATTCGATCACCGCCATGGCTGCATTGTCACCATAGCGGAATCCCGCCTTCAAGACACGTGTGTAGCCGCCATGCCGGTCCTTATAGCGCGGACCNNTGCCGCCGCGCGTGAAGGTCGCCGCGCTTGCCGAGTGTGACCAGCTTCTCGACGATCGGGCGCAGATCCTTTGCCTTCGGTAAGGTGGTAACGATCTGCTCGTGCTTGATGAGCGCCTGGCACATATTGGCAAACATCGCCTTGCGATGTTCATGAGTGCGGCCGAAGCGGCGCTTGGCATGTCCGTGATACATGGCTCTCTCCGTTGATTGGCGGCCGCCGTGCCAAGGTACGGCCGCTCCCGTTCTCCCCAGCTCGCACAGTGCGAGAAGGGCGGGGTTATCTGGTCAGTAATGCTCCTCGAACCGCTTGGCGAGTTCGTCGATATTGTCCGGCGGCCAGCCGGCGACGTCCATGCCGAGATGGAGGCCCATCTGAGCCAGCACTTCCTTGATCTCGTTCAGCGATTTGCGCCCGAAATTCGGCGTCCGGAGCATATCCGCCTCACTCTTTTGAATGAGATCCCCGATGTAAACGATATTGTCGTTCTTCAAGCAATTCGCCGAGCGCACCGAGAGTTCGAGCTCATCGACCTTTTTGAGAAGCGCTGGGTTGAAGGCGAGCTCGGGAATCGAGGGTGTCACCTCGACGCGGTGCGGCTCCTCGAAGTTGACGAACACATTGAGCTGGTCTTGAAGGATACGCGCCGAGAAGGCAATCGCATCTTCGGGCGAGAGCGATCCGTTGGTTTCCAGCTGCATGGTCAGCTTGTCGTAGTCGAGAATTTGACCTTCTCGCGTGTTCTCGATCCGGTAGCTTACTTTCTTGACCGGCGAGTAGAGACTGTCGATAGGGATGAGGCCGATCGGCGCGTCTTCCGCCCGGTTGCGGTCGGCGGGGACATAGCCTTTGCCCGTAGAGACCGTGAATTCCATGCGGATTTCGGCGCCCTCGTCGAGGGTGCAAATCACGAGATCCGGATTGAGGATCGAAATATCGCCGGTTGTGGCGATGTCGGAGGCGGTGACCTTGCCGGGACCTTGTTTCTTGAGAACCATGCGCTTGGGGCCTTCACCCGGCATCTTGAGCGCGATGTCCTTGATATTGAGCACAATATCCGTCACGTCCTCGCGTACGCCCGGGATCGACGAGAATTCATGCAAGACACCGTCGATATGGACCGAGGTAATCGCCGCGCCCTGCAGGGACGACAAAAGAATGCGGCGCAGCGAATTGCCGAGGGTTAGGCCAAAGCCGCGCTCGAGCGGCTCCGCCACGATTGTGGCCATGCGTTTTGGATCGTCGCCCGGGACCACTTCGAGTTTGCTTGGCTTGATAAGCTCCTGCCAGTTCTTTTGAATCACGACCGGACCTTTCTTTGAGGCAAATGACCTGACGCAGCGGCGCCAAATTGGCGCCCGGCCGCTCGGGCCGGGAAGAGTTGGTGAGGCAAGTCCTTAAACACGCCGCCGCTTGCGCGGCCGGCAGCCATTGTGCGGAATTGGGGTGACATCGCGGATGGATGTGACCGTGAAGCCCGCGGCTTGCAGGGCCCGTAAGGCCGATTCCCGGCCAGAACCTGGCCCTGAAACCTCGACCTCAAGTGTCCGCATGCCGTGTTCCGCCGCTTTTCTGGCGCAGTCCTCGGCGGCCATCTGCGCCGCATAGGGGGTCGATTTGCGAGATCCCTTGAACCCCATGGTTCCGGCCGATGACCAGGAAATCGTATTGCCTTGAGCGTCGGCGATCGTAATCATTGTGTTGTTAAAGGTCGAATTGACATGCGCGATGCCGGACGCGATGTTCTTGCGCTCGCGGCGTTTTACGCGGGTAGCTTCTTTTGCCATTCTTCAATTCCTTCAAACGCGCCCGTCATGCCAGGCGCTCGGGATCATCGCTTTCGGCGGCGCGTGCTTGGCCGATCGCTTGGGTAGGGTCACTGCAAGTAATTTTGACTTGAAGCTACTTTTTCTTGCCGGCAATGGGCTTGGCCTTGCCTTTGCGGGTCCTGGCATTGGTATGGGTCCGCTGGCCGCGCACCGGCAATTGACGGCGGTGGCGAAGCCCGCGATAGCAGCCAAGGTCCATCAGGCGCTTGATGTTGATCGCAACCTCGCGGCGAAGATCGCCCTCGACCATATAGTCGCGGTCGATCGCCTCGCGTATCTGCAAGACTTCCGCGTCGGTCAATTCGGCGACACGCCGCTCGGAAGGAATTTTTACTTTTTCGCAAAGTTCCTTGGCCTTAGCCGGTCCAATGCCGTGAATATATTGAAGCGCGATGACGACACGCTTGTTGGTTGGAATATTGACGCCAGCGATACGAGCCAAAATCTAATTCTCCATATGGGTCCGCGCTGCGCGAGAGCTTTGCGGATGAACAAGCTTACCCGCGTCCGGTGGAGGCCGGCCCTTGCGGGACGCCCGGCAAAAAGAGGTCCTGGGGAAGAACATCCCCAAACCTCTTCGTTTCAGGCTGAAAAAAGTTGGTTAGCCGATCGCGCGCGCCGCGTCAACTGGCCATTCCCGCCGGTCATGTCTCAATTTCTGCTTTTGCTACATGGAGACATTTGGCTTGGCGAGCGCCATATGCCGTAGCGATCAAGATGTTTGCGGCCTGTAAGGTGAATTTGCGGCATATCATGTGCTGAGCAAAAATTCCTGCGAATATCTCATCCGGGCGTAGCCCTATTGCCCGTGATTGGCCCGCATAGATGATCGTGATACGAAGCCTCTAAGACCCAAACGCGACGAATCCGGACGTTGACACGCGATTAGTCTAGTTCTTACAAAAATCTGGTGAAGCCCGGGCCAATCAAGGACTGATCACTGGCGAAGCTGAAGGAAAACACGGAAGAACCGCTCTTGCCCCAACGGGAACCAACTCGCTTTAAGAAAGAAAGCTATGAAAACATCAGCAATGT
>PLUZ01000140.1:0-11379 GCA_003162995.1 Methylocapsa sp.
GCGAATTCACCTGCTTTCCCGGCAACTTGCTTGCTTAACCATGTGGTCCTGCAAACATTCACCGGTAATCAGGCGCGCGCAAGGTCCTGTTTCCCGCGACGGGTTACAAACGTAATCGCAAACCCGGCAAAGGCAAGGGGTCCCGGGAAGAGGAAAAAAATAAATTCAGCAGACCGCCGCCATTCCTCCAGCCCCTCCCCCCCCCCNNTTCCTCCAGCCCCCCCGGGCTTCGAGAACCCGCAATTCCGAGGGAAGGGCAAGCGCGCGGGGGAGGTTCGCACCACGCGTGTGGGCCCAACCCCGTGTCGAAACCTGCCAGGTTCCCGCGGCCTTCTACCTTGATCCTGTCATGGCGCAGGATTAGGGTTTTTGGGTTGACCGGCTCAAATTTCCAAAAACCATGCCGGCCCAAATATATTTGTCGCAAGTCAATGGTTTACTTCACAGAACCTAGCCATGGCACCCTGGTTCGGCACCATCCCGGATGGGCAAAAGCAGGAGACAAATATGTCGGGAATAATCCTTAATCTCAACATTCAAATTGTTGTCGAGGCAATTGGCCCGAATGCCGCCGGTGGCAGTTGCTGACAGCGAAAACCGGCCCCTGCGGTTTAAAATCATGTCCGCCGGGACCGTTTTTGAATTTAAGGACCGCCTGTCCCCGCGCATCGGGATTGCCCGGCGGAACGACAATAGACTTAACAGGTCAAGCATGCGGTCTGAACCGCGTGTCTCTCAGGGAGGAGACGTCACATGTCCGCGACGACGATCATCTATCTCATCATCCAAATTGCCGCCGGCGCGATCGGCGGCAATATCTTCGCCAAGATCACGCAATTTACCCTTGGCTCGCTCGTCAATTCGATTGTCGGCGCGGTCGGCGGCGCCCTCGGCGGCCTCATCTTCCAAAGCTTAGGTCCGGAGCTGACCGGCGCTATTACAATCGGCTCCGTACTTCTCCAGGCGGCGATTGGCGCCGTCAGCGGCGCGATCGTCACCGTGTTTGCAAGTCTCTTCATGCATCCTATCGATTACTAAGCCATGCTACGTCGGCCATCGAAGGATTGATGGTTTCACACGGGTGCCGAAAAAGCCGGTCGCATTGTTAGTTCCGGTGTGCGCTCAATCTTCTAATTCGAGAGCTTCATTCTCGATCACATGGTTCTCCATGATCGAGGAGAGCTCTCGATCATGATCGCGTCGTTGCGAATTTCGTATTGCCCCTCATTTCTTTCTGCACAATTTAATTCAAAAAGCTGGCAATTTTTTGGGTCATCTTTTCTTGTTTTAAACGTCGCATCAGCTTCATTCTGAGGTGGTATTTGGTAACTGTTTCGGCACAGGACGAGACGAGCCATGCGGTTCCAAACCCTTGGGATTCGTCAGGGGCTAGCTTGTCCTTTTCACGTTTAGAGCTTTGCACGGGACGCGGGCCATCTGGCTACCGAAACTAATACTAACTGAAGGGAGAGGCGGACAATGGCTGTTGTAGGCAATGCTGGCAATTCAACGATTCAAGTCACCGAAGGAAGCGGCGCAAGCCTGGTGATTTTGATTGCTATGATCATTCTTTTCGGCGGGGCGGCCTATTTCACGGGACGCTTGTATGGCAAAGTCGGAATGTATGCCGTTATCGCCGGGTTTTTTATCGTAGCCGGCGCGCTATATGTTACGGGCGGTTTGACCTTCAGCTAACATGTAAGTAAATCCGGCGNNACGCCATACTGGAAGCGTCCGCGCTCCGGCCCCATACAGCATCATCACGCAGAATAGCCGGCACGGCCGGACTCTTCTCCCTGGCCAAGCATAAGTCAGAAGAAAAGAACTACGCCCAGGGCTTGTAAATGTAACGCTGCCGTCGCTGGAGTGTCGTGCAAGACGGTGGATATGATAAAACTTCATGGAACCTGCCCATTAAGAAAGCGTTTTTTTACTTGCAGATTTCAGTTCCGGGTTAGGTGAGCTGAAATCTGAAGCTTGGCTTTATATTGGGAGGCAAACCATGGCTGTTGTTACTTCTGCGGGAACAGGCGCAATAAACGCAGTCGAAGGGAGCGGAGCGAGCTTAGTTATTCTGATCGCTATGGTGATTCTCTTTGGCGGGGCTGCGTATTTTACCGGCCGCTTATATGGCAGGACAGGAATGATCGCAGTCATTGCTGGATTTTTAATCGTCCTAGCCGGGCTCTTATCCCTCGGAGGGTTGAACTTCGGCTAGCCGATAAACCACTTCCCGGAATGATTCTTAAGTGATAAGTTAGCCGCAGTCTCGGTAATGACGAGGCACGCCATGGAGTTCCTATTCCATGGTGTCGGTCGGCGGCTCGCGGCATCCGTGCGTACACGGAAAGAGTTGGCTCGTGGCGCGGGCCGGCCGGAGGCAGACACTTAAAGATTAAAAAAAGGGAGGTGGACGATGGCTACTCAAATTGTGAAAGAAATCGGAACTGGCACGATTGATCGAGTAGAGGGTTCCGGCGCTAGCATGGTGATCCTGATAGCGATGATCATTCTGTTCGGCGGGGCGGCCTATTTTACGGGCCGCTTGTATGGCAAAGCAGGCATGATCGCTGTTGTTGCAGGGTTTGTGGTTGTTCTCATCGGCCTATTGGCGACGGGTGGACTGAGCTTTTAAGCTTCGCTTAATCGTATACCAGCCAACTTATACCGCGAGGCGCGCTCTCGTCGCGCCACGCAACCTAGGCCTCCGCCCCCCTCAATGCCGCTGAGACGATATCAGCTCGGGTGGGAAAACGAATCGCCCATAGTCTCACTCTCTTTGTTTTGTTGTTTTGCCGCATGATCTTTTCCAAAAAGCCTGCAACTTTTGGGGATCATACTGTAAGCTCGACATGACCAGCGGCATCACTGCGCTGTCAACAATCGTTCAATTTCCGCGATCGTATGATGGGTGAGATCCTTGGGGATCTCGGCGACGATTTTGGTTTCGGTTTCCTTTGCGAACGCGTCCCGCAGGTCGCCGAGAATTTTCGGCGGCGCCACGATGACGAGCTGCTTGAACGCCTCCGACTGGGCAGCTCTATTGATCCGGTCCGCGATCGCGGCGGCGAAACGCTCCTTTTCGATCTCGTGCCAGTCCGTCTCCCCAACCGCGCTGCGACCCGAGCCGACGCTTGAATAGGCGCGTCCCGGAGCATCGCTCCCCTGCTCGTGGGTTGGCGGGTCTCGATGCTCCTCGACCGACAGGCGGCGCAGATTGGGAAATTTCTCGTCGCCCTCGTTGATCAAAAACAGGGCCTTTTGACCATCACCCACGAAAACCCAGGCGCCATGTGCCAGTTTATGATGAGTCATTGAACTCCCCCTATTTCTATCGAAGCCGGCACGCCCGGACGCGTCATGGTATATGCATCAAACAAGGCCGCACTTCGCCGCCGGCCCCATTTACAAAAGCAGCGCTCGGACTAAAGCGCTCCCCGATCACCTGAGTCCAGCTGATCGAAAAGGACCCGGTCAGATTCAAAGAGTTGAAGCATGCCGGAATCAAAAAAGTCGAGAAATTTTTCGCAACATGTTCTAAGGCTCGTGTTCAACACAAGATGCATGATTTGGTTTGAGAATTTTTGATTTGGCGCAATTCGAGGAATGGAACGAGCCTCGCGATGCGCTTCACTCCTTAAACGCACGCTCCAGATTTTTGGCGCCCGCGAAGGCTTTTTCCTGCGCCGCATCGATCCGGGCCGAGGTCAAATCGGTCCCATTGAAATTGGTGTGATCGAGAATCGCGCCGCGAAAATCGGCGCCGCCCGCCTCGGCTTCCGCGAGCGAGGCATTTTTCAGATTGGCGCCGGAAAATTTGGCGAATTGCAAGTCGGTCAGCGCGAGATTGGCGCCTTCGAAATCAGCCCCGGCGAGGTCAGCGGATTTGAGCACACCACGCATCAGACCCATCGACTGATTCTTCATGTCGGCGGCAAGATCAGCCCCGGCAAATTTGGCCTTGCGCAAACTGGCACGGGACAAATCGGCGGTGACGCGGGCGCCCGAAAGATCGGCGCCGTCGCATTTTGCCTCTTGCAACTGGCTCCCGAAGAGACTGGCTTTTTTCAAGCTCGCGCCCGAGAAATCCGCCGCCAAGGCCCAGATTTGATCGAGCACGGCGCCGTCGAGCTTCGCCCCTGAAAGCTTGGTCCGATTCATCCTGGCGGCACGGAAATTCGCGTTGGTAAAATCGAGCCCTGAAAGATCGAGCCCATTGAGGCTCTTGCCGGAGAAATCGGCGCCGCCTGGCGAAGCCTTTAGCATTGCCGCGACCTCGGCCCGCGTCATTTCGGCCGAAGCAAACATGGGGCTCGAAAGATCGACATGGCTCATCATGTCTTGGGCACTGACATGCGGCCCGGGAATCCCTGCCGCCGCGGCGAGAATCATCCATCTTCCAAAGCTTTGCACTTTGCCGTTCCCTCCGCTTGTTCACGAAAATTTATTTTAATGGTGCAAACCTTGTATCCGGCCCGTGGGACGGGTCAATTTTGACGCCAGCCCCACCATATATAGACCAACGGTCAGCTGATTGACCGTGGCATTTTTTCTGCGCCGGCAACTCCGGCGGCGATTTCCTCATCAGCGCGGGAGGGGTGTTTATGCGACCCCTTTTTGAACCCGGTCTCACCATCATGACAAAAGAGAATATCGAGCCGCTCCGCCAGCCGTCAGCCCCGGAGACTTCCAGAGGCGACGCAGCTGCCACACTCACGCTTAACGTGCCGCGCGCGATTGACCTTAACCGCGTCGCGACCAGGCGCGAGCACGACCTTCTCGGCGAGGCAGAGGTTCCGGCAGAGGCTTATTGGGGCATTCATACGCTTCGCGCGGTCGAAAATTTCCCGATCACCGGCGTCCCGATTGGGCATTTTCCGGAACTCATCCGCGCCCTTGCCCTCGTTAAGCAGGCGGCGGCGCGCGCCAACCGGCGGCTCAAGCAATTGGCCCCGGAGAAGGCGGATGCCATCGACCACGCCTGCGATCTCATCGCCAAGGACGGGCGCTACCTCGACCAATTCGTGGTCGATGCGGTACAGGGCGGGGCCGGCACCTCGACCAATATGAACGCCAATGAAGTCGTCGCCAATCTCGCATTGGAGTTACTGGGCCACCGGCGCGGCGAGTACCAGTTTTTGCATCCGATCGACGACGTCAACATGGCCCAATCAACGAATGATGCCTATCCGACGGCACTGCGGCTTGCCGTGATCTTCGCGGCGGCGCCCCTTGCGCAGGCCCTGCGAGAGCTTGCCTATGCGTTGAAGGCCAAGGCAGTCGAATTCGCCGACGTGCTCAAGATCGGCCGCACCCAATTGCAGGACGCTGTGCCGATGACGCTTGGCCAAGAGTTCGATGCGTTTCACACGACGGTGAAGGAGGATATCGACCGCCTGCGGGAAGCCGCCGCCTTGTTCCGCGAGGTGAACCTCGGGGCAACCGCAATCGGCACCGGCATCACCGCCGACCCCCGCTACGCATCGCTCGCCGTCGAGGAACTCGCGCACGCCTCGGGCAAGCCGATGGTGCTCGCCACCAATCTCATCGAGGCGACGTCGGATATGGGCGCCTTTGTNNTCCTCCGGCCCGCGCGCGGGCTTCGGCGAAATCCGCTTGCCTCCGGTCCAAGCCGGCTCCTCGATCATGCCGGGCAAGGTCAATCCGGTGATTCCAGAGGTTGTGAGTCAGGTCGCCTATCTCGTCATCGGCCATGATCTCACGGTGACGCTGTGCGCCGAGGCCGGTCAGCTCCAGCTCAATGCTTTCGAGCCGACGATCGGCTTTTCCATTCTGAAATCCCTGCGCATGTTGACCGCCGCGATCGAGACTTTGACGCGGCGCTGCATCAATGGCATCGAGGCGGATCGCGAGCACTGCCTTTCGCTCGTCGAAAACTCAATCGGCCTCGTGACCGCACTCGGCCCCGTGCTCGGCTACGAGGCCTGCTCACGCATTGCCCGCCGGGCGCTCAATGAGCGGCGCACGGTCGCAGACATTGTCCTCGAAGAAGGTCTATTGACCGAGACGCGGCTCAATGAACTGCTCCGGCTCGAAACCCTAACCAGACCTTCACGGATCGTCATGGCGGCTATGGCAAAACCTAAGAGCGCATGATTCCTTTACCGTTATTAGACGGCGATTATTCCGCGCCAGCGGGTTTCTGAAATTTCAACACGAACCGGTCGCTTTCGCCGACCGCCGCATATTTTTCCCTATCCTGGTCCTTCAGCCGGTAGGTCGGCGGCAAAGTCCACACTCCTTCGGGATAATCCTTGGTGTCCTTTGGATTGGCATTGATTTCGGATGAGCCGATCAATTTGAACCCAGCCTTTTCAGCGAGCGCGATCACATAATCCTGCCTGACATAGCCGCTCTTGGCCTGCGGATCTTGCGGCTGATCGGGCCTGCCGCGATGGTCTTCGAGGCCCAAAACTCCACCTGGCTTCAAGGCCTTATAGAACGCCCGGAAGGCTTCTTCCGCAGTGCCGTTGCGCATCCAGTCATGGATATTGCGGAAGGTCAGCACGAAATCGGCGCTGCCGGGAGGTGCGATTTCTTGATCGCCGCCAGAGAATTCAGTGCCGGTGGTCTTGCCGTAAAGTTCTGGGCTTGCGGCGGCTTTTGCCTTCAGCGGCGCGATGTCCCGCTCGGCGTCGCCGGACGCCGTATAGCGGCCGCGATCCTTGAGATAGGGCGCGAGAATTTCAACCCAATAGCCAGCCTTGGCCGGCTCGATCTCAACCACATTCGAATCCGCCTTCACGCCGAAGAAGGTGAGAACCTCCAAAGGATGCCGGTAACGGTCGCGCGCCTTGTTGGCGTCGCCCCTTTGCGGGCCATCGACGAGCACGGCCAGGGCCGGGTCAGCGGAAGGCTCGGCGGCATGCAGGGGCAGGCCAAGGCATAAGACAAGAGCAAAGAACGGCGCGACGAGTGCCGTCGCCCTTTTCGGATCGATAAACATGGCTTCTCCACTTTTTGACCTCATCTGGCCGTTTCCTGGTCTATCGCACAAGGCAGCTCCGCTAAGGAACCTGCGGCGGTGGCTCTTGTTGCTGATTGAGCCAAGTTGAAACCTCAGGCAACTTGGCCGAACCCTCGATCCTGCGTATAGAACCGTCGCTCCCAATCAGCAAAGTGACCGGGATCTCGCCTTGCCATTTGGGATCGATCTCATAGCGCAGGCGCTCGACAAAACTATCAACGAAAATCCAGTTTTCCGCGTTTGACAGGCCGGATTTGGCGAGAAACTCCTGTGCCGCCTCGGGCGCGTCTTGAACCATATCGGCATTGATCGTAACGAGCGGCCGCCTCACGAGGCGTTCTCGTGATCGAACATATGATAGACGTCTTTCTGAGTTTGCCACGATCATTTTCAGGGTAATTTTGTCGTCCGGGGTTGGCGAGTAGCTGGCCAGCACGTTCAACGTCGGCGTATGGAAGATCGTGATCAACGTCCCATGCCGAAAGCGACCTCGGCGGCAAAGGAGCGCTCCGCACCGGGCGGCGGCGGCGGGAAGGGCGCGGCACGATTGACCAGGGCCACGCTGTCCGCATCGAGATCGGCATCGCCGCTCGACCGAAGTAAAACAACCGACACGACCCCTCCGTTTTCGTCGAGGACAAAGCCGATAACCGCGATCCCTTTGACACCTCTCTGGATCGCGGATTCCGGATAATGCTTGACCCGCGCCATATTGCTGAAAACGATCACCTTATAGCTCATCGATTCCCCGTCGCTTTCGCTTGGCAATGGCACGGCGACGGCGCGAAAACGATCCGGTCCCGTATCAAAGGGGAGCGTCAAGCCGGGTTGCGCCGCCCACCGGTTTTCGCTTCCTCCATCCTGGCGCGCCGGGCCACCCTCCGGCTTTGCCGCCGGAGGATGTTCCTGCGCGATCTCATTTTTTGCGGTGTCTTTATGGGTTGGCTTGCTGGGTGCGCTTGACCCGCCCTTTGCGGATTTTTGCGGCGCGGCAGATTTTGCCGCCGTCTCCGGCTTTTGCTGAGGCTCGCCTTTTGGAGCCTGCGTGGCTTCATGCGGCGCGGTGGATTTTTCGCCCGCTTGAGGTGCCGCAGGTTTTGGCGCTGGCGGCGGTGGCGGCGGTGGCTCCGTCACCACCTCGACGGGAATTTCGCGCGGCCCCTCGGAGGGATCCCGTGAGTGGTCAAGTAACAAGATGGCAAGCACGAGACAGCCATGCGCAAGCAGCGAGACCGCCACGATCTTGGCGAGAAAGCGGCTGTTAGACCGCGCCGCCGCCGCAGGCTCCGGCTCCGTTTCAGAGAATTGATCGCGGCGCTCAGCGGCAAGATTTTGCCTTTCGCTGCCGGGCTCGGAATCAAGGTCCATCCTCAAAGGCTGCCTTCTCAGATCGCCGATGCTCGAGCGCGTCCCGATCAAATAGAATCCTTTGATCGATAAGGACGCGGCTCAAAATCAAAGAGCTGGAGCATGTCCTCATCGAAAAAGTCGAGCAACTTATTNNGCGTCAGCACGCCGGTATTCGTGTTGTAGCGGGAACAGTGATAACTGTCGAAGAGCGTAATCGTCTTTTTGCTTTCGGGAGAGTGGGTTCCTGCCGCTTCGCCAGATCGTGTGGCAGCCAAGACCTGTACGGCGCCATGCGCAAATGGAAAAATGGTGGGCTTTAGGCCGAAGGCACGAACAACGGACTCATGCGCGACCCGGCCGAGCGCGACGATTGCGCGAAGATCCGGCAGAGCCCCGATCGTTGCCACGAGGAAGGGACGGCAGCTGTTGATTTCAGACGGCACCGGCTTGTTTTGCGGTGGCACACAGCGCACCGCATTGGTAATCGCGCAGGAGACGAGCCGCAAGCCGTCATTGCACTGCGCGCCATAAATGCCGGTGGCAAAGCCGTATTCAATCAAGGTCTTATAAAGCAGATCGCCGGCGAAATCGCCNNGTAAAAGGCCGCCCCGTGCGGTTGGCGCCGCGCAGTCCAGGCGCGAGACCGACCACAAGGAGACGTGCGTCAAGCGCTCCGAAAACAGGAACCGGCGCATTGTGCCAGTCTGGCTGCGCCGCCCTTAGCGATTGTCGAAAGGAGGTCAAGCGCGGGCAGAAACTACAATCCGGATCGGGTTCGTCGAGGAGCCGGCGTTGCCGGGACGCCGGGAAAATGGATTTTTCATTCACTCCAATAGATTTCGCGCCAACGATTTTACGGGCGATCGTCGGTCATCGCGGGATCGAAATTGCCCGCCGGCACTGGGCGCCGTTCCTGCACCTTTTGCGGACGATCGAGCCGTTCGCCAGGGTCGCGGCCGATTTTCTGGGCCAGATGCACAATGTCGATGAATTCGTCAGCCTGCCGGCGCAATTCGTCGGCCACCATGGCGGGCTGCGTCGCATTTGTGGAGACGACCGAAACCCGGACGCCTTTCCGCTGCACTGCTTCGACCAATGAGCGGAAATCGCCGTCGCCGGAGAAAAGGACGAGATGATCGATGTGGTCGGCCATTTCCATGGCGTCCACGGCAAGCTCGATATCCATATTGCCCTTGACCTTGCGCCGGCCAAGCGAGTCCACGAACTCCTTTGTCGGCTTGGTCACCACGGCGAAGCCGTTGTAATCCAGCCAATCAACAAGCGGCCGGATCGAAGAATATTCCTGATCCTCCACCAAGGCGGTATAATAAAACGCCCGGATTAATTTCCCTCTGCTTTGAAATTCCTTGAGCAGCCGTTTATAATCGATATCGAACCCTAGCGACTTCGCGGTCGCGTATAAATTCGCGCCATCGATGAATAGTGCAATTCGCTCCTGATCAGCCATAATCTTGTCTCGTAGAGTTCTTGTGTGATGTTCTTTGTCAGATATTATTTATATATTGAGAAGCAAAAACGATAACTCCCTAGCCAGCAACCGTGCAGTTAGTGCATAAGTCAACGACCAATGAAAATGGAAGTGAACTTATGTGGTCCTGACTTTCCCTTGCGTCAAGGGGCCTCACTTTAATGCATACTATGCTTAGGTTAAGCATCAAAGTGATTATATTAAGGCGGAGCATCTCTGCGGCACGATTTCACAAATTTCTTGTGCCATCTAGCCAACCACGGGGCGTTTTAGTCCCGGGTGCCAAGTTCGGGGGTGCCCAAGTTCGGGGTTGCTAATGTGACCCCAAAAAAATATATACAATAATAATCCAAAAAGGTTTCGTTAACAAGGAGTGCGCACGGCATGGCCCGCGTCACGGTTGAAGACTGCATCGACAAGGTCGAAAATCGTTTCGAACTCGTCCTCATCGCGAGCCACAGGGCGCGGATGATCGCCGCCGGCGCGCCGATCACGGTTGACCGCGACAATGATAAAAATCCAGTGGTCGCCCTGCGCGAGATAGCCGAGACCTCCTTGGCGCCGGACGATCTCAAGGAAGATTTCATCCAATCCTTGCAAAAACACGTCGAGGTGGACGAACCCGAGGCCGAAGCCGTACCGGCGCTGTCCTCGGCGCCAGAGGGCGTGGCAGCCGATGCCTTGGGCGATATGCAATTCGACCGGATGACCGAGGAAGACCTTTTGCGGGGTCTCGAAGGCCTGGTGCCGCCAGCCGACACCGAGGACGACGGCGACTGACCCGCGGCCTTGGAGCATGTCCCAACAAAGTTGATCGCCTTTTCGATAGGGACATGCTCGAATTCTGAGACTTCAAGCAAATTCAAAGCCTTGAAGCACTCCAGATAGAATTGGCATTGCCCAAATCGCAGGCCGGGAGGCAAGCGCGGCAAGACAGGCTGCGGCGATCGCTCAATGCCATAATCAAGGTGGCAAAGCGGTCTCGCGCAAACGGTGCCGCGCCCCCGGTGCATAATTTCCGGAAAGTCGCAAAGTTTTCAGATAAGATCATGCGTCAAAACAAGCGATTATGAGCATAATCCAAACCGGATCATGCTCTAACGCCACCTGTCGCGGGCCGGCACGATCATGATGCGGCAATACGAACTTGTCGACCGGGTGCGGCGCTATAATCCGCAAGCTGACGAAGTTTCGCTCAATCGCGCCTATGTCTATGCCATGAAGGCGCATGGGGCGCAAAAACGCGCGTCCGGCGACCCTTTTTTTTCGCATCCCCTCGAGGTCGCGGCGATTCTCACCGACATGAAGCTCGACGATGCGACGATCGTCGCGGCTGTCTTGCACGACACGATCGAGGATACCGATTCGACCAGGGAGGAAATCGACAAGCTTTTTGGCAGCGACATTGGCCGTCTTGTTGACGGGCTGACCAAGCTCAAGAGGCTTGATCTTGTCTCGAAACGCGCCGCGCAAGCCGAAAATTTCCGCAAGCTCCTCCTCGCCGTGGCCGAGGATGTCCGTGTTCTTCTCGTCAAGCTCGCCGACCGGCTGC
>PLUZ01000140.1:11462-11601 GCA_003162995.1 Methylocapsa sp.
GAGGATCTGCGCCAAAAGAACGGGAAAATCATCGCCACGATCGAGAAGGAGCTCACCGCCGAACTCGCCGCGCGGGGCATCCACGCCAAAGTGGAAGGGCGGCAGAAACAGCCCTATTCGGTGTGGCGCAAGATGGAGC
>PLUZ01000294.1 GCA_003162995.1 Methylocapsa sp.
CAAAGCCATCGAATTTGTAGCTGAAGCCGGCGCGAACGGCATTCTCGGTCTCATGATGCGTAACGCTTGATCCGATGCCGAAGAGGAAGGGCGTGGAATCGGTCACGTGACCAAAATCCGTGTACCGGTATTCCGCCCGCAGCGACCAATTGTTGGTGAGCGCATATTCGATTCCGCCACCGATGGTCCATCCGGCGCGGGTGGTGGAATTCTGCTCGTAAGGTCCAAATCCGGTATAGGTGGTGGTGAAGCCGGCGAATTCGCCGCCGCCCGTCGCGTAGATAAGAGCCTGGTCGAAGGCAACGCCAAGGCGGCCGCGAATCGATCCCTGCACGGGAATTTGCGTTTGGTAAATCACACCCCCCGGGTTGTAGCTGCTGTTGATGCCCGTCCCTTCCACATCGCCTTCGATCCCGGCGACGAATTGGTTGATTTGCAGATTGTAGCCAATATGGGCGCCGCCAACGACACCGTTCGGCACATAGTTGGTGCCAAAGCCCCAGGGATAAACGGTCAATGTATCGGTGCCCCAGCCATAGCCGATTTGGCCGCCGAGATAGAGACCGGTCCAGGTAAACAGGGGAACGAGCGGGGCTGCGACCGGCGGCGGCGCCTGGGGGTAGGGAACATCGGCCGCGAAGGCGGGCGCGGCAGCTGCCAGCCCGGCCAGCGGCAGCAGAAACCTGCGAATCATGGGTCGGTCCTTTTCAGTTTCTTTTGATGAAACGCTGTAGCGCCCGAACATAGGCAATGTGAATCTGGCTAAATTTTGAACTTAGCACGTGATTTTGATGAATTACGTAGGATTGTTACGGGTATAAGAGCAAAAAATTAGTGCCTTATCTGAAATTTACTTTCTGTTAACCTAACTTTAATTTAACACTCATTAATCTGAATTTATAAATATGCTTAACAATTTATAAACTTAGAACATGTTTCAAAATTTTCGCTTTTAAGCCTGAAAACGCCCCACGCTTTTGGTCTAGCTGAAAAGAAACCGTCTAAAAATTACATGGAAAAAGCTTAATAGTATCGTAGGATTGCGCTCGGACCAAATCCAAGAACTGTATTTAGCCGTTATCTTGAGAAGGTATATTTGCTAAGACCGTCAATCGTACCAAAACGTTTCACGTGAAACACTTTTGTCCGATTGAAGCATCATTCCAGTCAAAACTGATCGCTCACCCATCACCGATTCCATAGGCGCGGCGGCGGCCGTGCCAGCGAGAGAATGTCCCGAAAAAGTTGCTCGGCTTTTTCGTTTGGGGCATGCTCAACTCCTTCCAGTTGGGCATCCATCTGGCGGGCAAGCACTCAGGCTGTCATCGTTGATCTTTAAAGACGAATCTGCGCAGATTGATCGAAATGCGGCTTGAGGGCTGGGCCGCGCTAACCTCCGGGAAACACTTCATGGCCGCTGCCTGCACGGAAGGGCTTGATACCGGCTTTGTCGCGCTCGGTTATGCCAAAGTTGGCGTACTCGGCGTCGTTCAAGGCATTACCGAACTGTTGCCGATCTCATCGACGGCGCATATGCGAATTGTCCCGGCTTTTCTCGGCTGGCAGGACCCCGGATCGGCGTTCTCCGCCGCGATGCAGGTCGCGGCGCTCGCCGCCGTCGTGAGCTATTTCTGGCCGGATGTGCGCGGGCTCGCTTCGGGTTCGCTCAGCGCCATCCGGCGGCGGGATTTTCAGGACTGGAATTTCCGTTTCGTTGTCTGGATCATCCTGGCGACGATACCGATCGTGATTGCGGGCGAGCTGCTCAAGCCCATCCTCAACGCCTGCCATTCACCCATGCGCAGCCTAACCGTCATCGGTATCGCCTGCTTGGTCATGTCCGGGCTGCTTATGCTCGCCGAAATCTATTCCCGGCCCAAGCGTACCCTCGCGCAGGCGACTCTCAAAGACGCGATGATCATTGGACTGGCCCAAATGGGAGCCCTGATCCCGGGCGTTTCACGATCCGGCTCGACGCTCACCGCCGCTCTCTTCCGAGACCTCAAACGCGAGGAAGCCGCCCGTTTTTCATTTCTGCTTGGGCTGCCGGCGATCGCCGGCGCGGGGGGAAAAGAAGTTTGGGAATTGCATAAGGCGCATCTCGACGCGCATGGCTGGTCGATCCTCGGTTTCGGGCTCGTCATCGCATCGCTGTCGGCCTTTGCCGCGATTTGGGGCCTGTTGCGGATTCTCGAACGATTTTCGGCTTGGCCCTTTGCCGTCTACCGGGGCGTGATGGGAGTTGTCCTGCTCGCCTGCGTTTTTTTCGGATGGCTGCCGAATTGAGGTCAAGCGCCGGGCGCCAGCATGGCCTTCAAACGAGCCAGCGCATCGAACTCTTCAGCACTGACAGCACTGACGCGGGTTACTCTCCGTCACCACGCAGAAGGCGCTGACCGGCGGCGGCCACCGCATCGATCGCCTGCCAATCGCCATCATGGCCGAAGTCCATACCGGACGTGATCGACAACATTTCGGCCAAACGGATTCTGGCGCGATTGACGCGGCTTTTCATAGTCCCGATCGCGCAGCCGCAAACCCCCGCCGCTTCTTCGTAGGACAGGCCCGAAGCGCCGATCAGAATCAGGGCTTCGCGTTGATCGCTCGGCAATTGCTGGAGCGCGGCACGAAAATCGAGCAGGTCCATATGGCCGCTTTGCGCCGGGGCCGTCGCGAGTTTGGCGGCGAAAGCACCATCCGGATCGGCGACCTCGCGCCGCCGCTTGCGGTACTCCGAATAATAAATGTTGCGCAAAATCGTAAATAACCAGGCCCGGAGATTGGTCCCCTCCACGAAGGAGTCGATATTGCTCCAGGCCTTCACCAAGGTCTCCTGGACAAGATCGTCGGCGCGATCGAGATTGCCGCATAAGGACACCGCGAACGCGCGCAGATTTGGGATGACCGAGAGGAGATCGGCGGTAATTTGCGAGCTTGCGGTGCGTTCTCCCCGCGCCGCTTCCACCGCCTGGGTTTCCGGCGCTTTCGTGTGTGCGACTGTCACATGCCGTCCTTAGTCGACCGGACCTCCGAGGAGTTTTCAAGCTGCCGTAACAGTTCAAGAAAACGTCCCGGCACAGGTTGCGCCAAAATGTCATCGTAAACACTACGCAAATGCAACCCAATTTGATCAGCGATCTCGGTTTTCGCTGCCGTTTTCTTCAGGCAAGGCCCGCCAACATTCTCTTTCGGGGTTTGGGAGCACCCGGCTTCGTGCCTCACGCTGGGTTTCTCATATATCTTGATTCCTCCCGCTTTGATCGATGGGTTATTCGATTTTGTAGGTTTTGTCACTGAAGTACCCTCGCGATGGCACTTTTCATTCGTTTGTCCCCGCTAACGTTCGTCCCGGAAGATCCGGGAGTAATTCGTTGAATAAACTACTCATACTCCCCTGCCCGCAACTTGCCTGCGCAGCAGGATTTCTCCGGCCCTATTGTGACGCTTGTCCCGTTATGACGCCTGTCCCGTTATGAAGCTTGGCTCGCGCGTGGAAATGGTTATAACCGGCTCGGTGAAACGCATGATGAGCTGGGATAGTTCCACTTGGAGGAACTTTATCCAGCCATATGGAATTTATTCGCCGGACCCGATTCATCACGCAACATGTATTTGGTGCATGTAAAGGTGCCTCCCATGCCAATATCGCAGGCTATCTCGGCGCATATCCCATATTTGCGCCGGTTTTCACGGGCTTTGACAGGAACGCAGGCGGGGGGAGACGCTTATGTTCTTGCCACGCTGGAAGCCATCGTAGCGGATCCGGCCGAGTTTTCGAAGTGCGCCGATCCGAAGACGGCGCTTTATCGTCTGTTCCTCAAGGTCTGGGGGACAATGCCCGTCAATGACCACGTCGATCCAGCTTCGTTCACCAGCGACGAAGCCGGTGCGCAGCGCCATCTCGAAGCGATCACATTGCGTCCGCGTATTGCATTTCTTCTCAGTTCGCTCGAAGGCTTCGATACCACGGAAGTCGCCGGCGCGCTCGACTGCACGGAGGACGAGGCGGCAGGCCTCATCGATGCTGCTGGCAAGGAGATCGCCAACCAAATTCGCACCGATGTCTTGATCATCGAGGACGAGCCCTTCATTGCGCTCGATCTTCAAAACCTCGTCGAGGAGCAAGGGCACCGCGTCTCCAATGTCGCGCGGACCCATCGCGAGGCGGTCGACGCTGTCAGGCGCGAACGGCCAGGCCTCATCCTCGCGGACATTCAGCTTGCCGACGGAAGCTCGGGTCTCGAAGCCGTCAATCAGATTCTTGAATCGTTTTCCGTGCCGGTGATATTCATCACCGCCTATCCTGAGCGTTTCTTGACGGGGACGCCGCCGGAACCCGCCTTTCTCATAACCAAACCCTTCAAAACCGACAGTCTGAAGGCCGTCATTAGCCAGGCCCTTTTCTTCGACCGCAAGTCTCATCGCAAGGACGAGCCTGAGAAAGACATCAGCCTCGTTTGATCTAGCCGAGATTACACGCGTGGAGCATTGCCTCGCATCAGGATGCGGCCAAAGATGAAGCCAGCAACCGTCGCAAAGGCGACGAGCGAGAAAGGATGCAATTGTTTCGCGATCTCCGCGCCGGCCTCGAGGGCAAGACGCTCGCGCTCCAACCCTGCTTCGCGCAACATGCCGAGAAAAGGCGCGACGGTTTCATCGATGGTGTTCGCGAACTCAGCCTTTTGCGCGTAGTCTGCGTTTTCCGATGGCATGATTTCCTTCTCTGCTATTAACGAAGCTGCAACTCGCCGACGCTGGCCGGTCATTGCGCGCGTAGCGAAAAAAACGCAAACTCCTGCGGCCACGAGGTAAAGACCGGCAACACACAGCGCGGCTTCGGCGTTTCCTTCTAAGGGCTGCAGAAAAACAAAGAGAGCGAATGTCAGAAAGATTGAACTGACACACACGCAGCTAAGACCTAAGAACAAGAGCAAGAAAAAGAGCACGGCCTTTTTGAAAAGGCGCGCGCTCATTTCACCGATCGGGGCGGTGGCGTCGTTCACCAGCCGGTTAATGATGCGGTTCATTTGCGGCCGCGGCTGAGCAGTCCCACGAGTATGCCGGCCACCAACGCAATGAGCACCGCCGCCAGCGGATTGCGCTCGATTGTTGCTTCGAGGTCCGCGCTCACGCCAGAGGCATGATCCTGCGCCTTGCTTGCCGTATCGGAAATCTTTTGCCGCGCGGTATCGATTGCCTCAGTGACAGTGTCCGTTGTCGCGGCCGTCTGCGAGCGAATAAAGTCGGAAACCGATGAACTTAATTTCGCGACATCGTCACGCAGTGCCGCCAGATCAGCGGTGAAATCTTGGGAAGCCTCTTCCACAGGTTTGATGTTTGCCATCATGTGCTCCGGTCATGAGATGATTCGAGCGGCGTAGCTGGCATGGAGCGCCAGTGATTGACGCCGCACCGTTTGATCAAGATGCGGCTTCTGTAACGCCCCACTTGACTATAAGTTGCCGCCTCACCGAGCTGCCGCTCATGCCCAGATGGCGAAGCGGAATAGCCGGTCATGATGGCATCAGCGATGTCTTGTCTTGAGCATGCCCCGAAAAATTATAGATCTAGCGGAAAGCCGAGCCTGCGGGCGGGTCCGCCCCGGCGTTCTCATGCGATACCCTCGTCAATGGGGAGAAGCCGTGACTGGCGGCGACGGCTCCGTACCGCTCCAGAAGTTAGGACGGGAACATGACCATGATCTTGTTAGAGACAGCTCTTGATCTCCACAATCAGGCGGAGCCTTGGCAGGCGGCGGCCGATACGGACAGCCTCACTATCCTGATCGCCAGCTTGCTTTTGGCTTTCATCGCTTTCGTTATTTTGATGCGTGTCCGATTCTAGACCAGAGATCCCAAAGGTTAAAACCCATTTCCTCTTGGAGCTCCGGAGGCGGATCTTCGGCCGGGCGGCGCGTTTGCCGCAGCAGCCCCCACGATTTGGCTATGCGACTCGTCGACCAATTGCCAGTGTCGAGCGCAAAGGAAGCCGTGCTTGCGGACAAATTGGGTGACTTCGCGTCGACGGGCAAGCCATGCGCCATTCCATCGAACAGATAATGCTCGACGACAATAGCCCCTGCGCCATCGCGCCACGACATGCGCGCCTGACCGTCAACCTCGTCCAGCAAGACGCCGGCTTCGTCGACTTGGTGTATATCAAGCCATTGCTGGACCAAGGCCGACGCATTGGCGGGTGCTACCACGCCATCTTGGCTCCCATGCCAGATGGAAACTTTCGGCCACCTCTTTCGCCCAGGCGATGCCCGGCGTATCAGATTTCCTAATTCCCGCGACGAATGCGCAGGCCCAAACGCCATGGCCTTCATCGCATCGAACGGTCCAAGCGCCGTTCCATAAGGAAGGCCCGCGATTATAGTGCCGGCGGCGAACAATTCTGGATAGGAAGCCAGGAGTGCGCAAGCCATGGCGCCGCCAGCGGAAAGGCCGGTCACGAAAACACGGTCACGGTCCAGCTGATGGTCAAGCAGCATTTTTTCGATCATGTGACGGATCGACGCGATCTCTCCATCATCGCGGCCGATGTGCTTCTCGACGAACCAATTGAAGCAATTTTGCGAATTGTTCTCGCATTTCTGCTCGGGAAATAGGACAGCAAACCCTTGTTCCCGGCCAAGTTCCGACCATCCGGTGGCCAAATCAAAATCCCGGGCCGACTGCTGACAGGCATGCAGGGCCACGACAAGCGCCGAAGACTTGGGCAATCCACGTGGAACACAGGAATACATTCCCAGATTGCCCGGATTCGAGCCAAATGCCACTTGCTCATCCATTTAGCCGATTTGCTCCAGACTTTACATGAACCTGATGCGCGCCACTGATAAGAAAAGCTGACCACCTGGTTCCGCCGACACGTAACCTATACCAACCCTTATTTAAGTCGGCATCAATACCTTTGCAATGTGGCCGTGCTGAAATGGCTGTTGCCTGCATCGATTACGGATTATCAAAAATAGTTAGACGGCGCGGATACGCCCTGTCGCGGAAACCATGAACGCGAGACGGGAAACGTGGCCACATCGCACGAACGCATTCGCACGAAGCGCGGCAGACCTCTGAGATTGCGTTATCGCTCGATTTGAAGCGGCACGGCCATTCGCAGCCGAAATCCCTCCGGTGCGAAATCGACTTTGACGTCCGCCCGGATCTGCTGGGACAGCACGCGTTTGAGAAGCATCGATCCAAACCCGTCGCGCGACGGCGGAGTCACCGGCGGTCCCGCGAATTCGTTCCATTCGCAGAGCAGCGCGCGTTCGCCATCTTTCTCAACCAGGCCCCAGCCGACCTCAATGCGGCCTTCCTCCTTGGAAAGAGCCCCATGTCTGACCGCATTGGTTGTGAGTTCATGGACTGCCATGCCGAGCGGCACCGCGATCTGCGAAGGCAAATCGACGGCAGGTCCCGAGAGACGAATCCGAAGGCCCTGATCGTCGGAATAAGGACCAAGCTCCTGGGTCAGCAATTGCTGGAAGGAAACCGATTGGTGGAGTTGCTCGGTCATGACGGCATGCGTCTTCGCGAGCGAAGCGATTCGTCCGGAAAAGGCTTCTTGAAACTCCTCGACATTCGCGGACGACTTCGCCGTCGTGTTCATGACCCCTTGCACCGTCGCGAGCGTGTTCCTGACCCGATGGTGCAGTTCTCGAATGAGGAGGGCTTGCCGTTGCTCGGTCTTGACGTGATCGGTCACGTCATTGCCTTCGATGAATATCCCTGTCACCTCGCCGTTCGCTCCCGTGATCGGCTGCGCGACGAAATCGATATAATGTTCCTCGATCTCGCAATCCGGTGCGTCTTGCAGCAGAATACGCGTCTTGCGGCCAACGTGCACTTCGCCCGTTTTAAAAATATTCTCAAGAATGCCGGGATACTCCTGGCCTTCGGACTCAGGCAATCCTTCGCGTAAAGTCTTGCCGATGAGATCGCGGCCCCCGGCAAGCATCGAAAAGGCGATGTTGACCAATTCGAAAACAAGATCAGGCCCACGCAAGACACACATGAAGCTAGGAGCCTGCATGACCAGACGGCGCAAATGGTGAACCGTCGCCAAGAGCGTCTGATTGAGAACATGCACGGAACCCGGCAGCGGAGCCGCACAATCCGGGCGCGGTTCGAGGCCCAAGGAAGGAAGCCCCGCTAAGCCCTTCGATGGATGAAGTTCCGAGATATCTTGGGTGTTCTTGATAACGAACGCGATTTTCCCGTTCTTGTCGCGGACCGGAGCGTGGGTGCAACTCCAAAGGCGCTCCTCGGACCGGCCGTTGACAGTAATTGCGTAGGAGACCGCCGGCATCTCGTCGGCGATGCCCTTGTCACGGGCCCGTTCGAGCGATTCTTGCAAAACCTTGCGGCTTTCTTCCGGTCCCGGAAATGCCACGAAGATATTGATCCCGATGAGCGATTCCGACGGACGCCTGGTCGCATCGAGAAAGGCCTGATTCACGGCAACGATCGTGAAGTCCCGATCCATCACCAGGAACGGCGCGGGCAAGCTATTGAAAATAGACTCGAAATCCAATTCTGTCAGAAGGTTCACCATGCGGCTCCCGCGAATATGCCATTGCGCCGACCTTGGCCAGCATTTTCTGCGAAGCCAAGGCGCGGCCTGCCGCGTTCCAGAAAATGGAAAGGAAGTATCCCACCGAGAAGTCGTGCAAATTGAGGCAAGTCAAGCCTATCAACCGTCCCCCCTGTTGAAATGGAGATAGACAACATGCTTAACGGACCCTTAAACCTCCATTAAAAGAGCCAATATGAGCGGCTGGTTAACATAACAAATAAGGGCTACCAATAGTTGCGTCGGAATCCTGCTTCCGGTGACGCTTTTGGCGATTCCCGGCCCGTGATTGCAGTGGCGTCAACACTGCTCCGCTGACATAATTGCATCAGGCCGATGACTTCGATTGAACCTATGTCCTCGATTGCACACCAAATCCGCGCCGGAGATCATGTTTTCTTGGTCGACGGGTCCTCATTTGTTTTTCGCGCCTATTTTCAGTCGATCCACCAGGATGCGAAATATAATTACCGCTCCGACCGGCTGCCCACCGGAGCGGTGAGGCTCTTTTGCACCAAGCTCTTTCAGTTCGTCCGTGATGGCGCGGCGGGGATCAAACCGACCCATCTNNGCCATTATCTTCGATAAATCCGAAAATTCCTTCCGCAAGGAACTCTACCCTCCTTATAAGAGCAATCGCTCCGATCCCCCGGAAGATTTGATTCCGCAATTCCCGCTGATGCGCGCCGCCGTGCGGGCTTTCGGCCTCACCCCGGTCGAGCAGGATCGCTACGAGGCGGACGATTTGATCGCCACCTATGCCTGCGAGGCGCGCCGGCATGGCGCCGACGTTTTGATCATTTCCGCCGACAAGGATTTGATGCAGCTCATCGGGCCGGGCGTCGCCATGTATGACCCCGCCTCCGGCGAAGCAGGCGCCAAAGGCGCGCGCGAAGAGCGCAAGATCGGAGTCGAAGAAGTGCGCGCCTATTTCGGTGTGCCGCCTGAAAAAGTCGTCGATGTTCAGGCGCTGGCAGGCGATTCGACCGACAATGTGCCAGGCGCACGCGGCATTGGGATCAAGACCGCCGCACAGCTCATCGGTGATTACGGCGATCTCGACACATTGCTCGCTCGCGCCAATGAAATCAAACAGCCGAAACGCCGCGAAGCCCTGACCGATCCCGAGAGCGTGGCGCTCATCCGCGTCTCGAAACAGCTTGTCTCGCTTGTCCGCGACGTGCCGCTCGAAGTGCCGCTCGACGATCTTCGCCTAGCGCCGCCCGATGGAAAGACGCTCGTTGCCTTTTTCAAGGCGATGGAATTTACCACCATCACCAAGCGCGCCGCCGAGGCCTATGCGATCGACGCCGGCTCGATCGAACCCGATCCGTCACTCGCGGGCCGCGCTGGCTGGCGCGGCCGCAATGGTGAGGAGCAGGGTGAGGACTTGGAAAAAGCGGGGGAAACGCCGGCGGCGGAGAGCCCGAAACAAGGCACGCCCAAGCGAAATGCCCGTTATGGCGAGCCCTCGCAAAAACAGAGCATCGCCAGCGGCCCAGGCCAGCTTGCCGAGGCCCGCGCAATACAAGCCCGTGCAGAAAAATTCGACACCAAAAGCTATGAAACCATTTTGCGTTTTGATCAGCTCGATCAGATAATCGCCGCCGCGTTCGAGGCGGGCGCGATCGCGATCGACACGGAGACCTCTTCGCTGCAACCCATGCAGGCCGAGCTTGCCGGCATCTCCTTATGCGTCACGCCGGGGTGCGGCTGCTACATCCCGCTGCGCCACCGGAAAGACGGCGGCGGCGATCTTTTCGGCGGCGGCGATCTCCTGCCAGGCCAATTGCCGGAAGGGCAAGTGCTCGCGCGCCTAAAACCCCTCCTCGAAGACGCCAGCGTTCTCAAAATCGCGCAAAACATGAAATACGATTGGCTGATTTTCAAGCAGCGCGGCATCGCGGTCACGCCAGTCGAAGACACTATGCTGTTGTCCTATGTGCTGGATGTGGGCCGCACCGATCATGGGATGGATGTGCTCAGCGAAAAGCATCTTGGCCACAAGCCGATTCCCTTCAGCGAGGTGGCGGGATCAGGCCGCAGCTTCATTGGCTTTGCCCGCGTGGCCATCGACAAGGCCACCGAATATTCGGCCGAGGATGCGGATGTCACCTTGCGTCTGTGGCGGGTCTTGAAGCCGCGCCTTCCGGCCGAGCACATGACCCATGTTTATGAGACGCTGGAGCGTCCAATGGCCGAGGTTTT
>PLUZ01000287.1 GCA_003162995.1 Methylocapsa sp.
TGGAGCGGGCGAAGGGAATCGAACCCTCGTATGCAGCTTGGGAAGCTGCCGTTCTGCCATTGAACTACGCCCGCCTAATCCACGTGCCTTGATCCATAATTGTTCGCGCATCGAGGCCCAATGCGATTTCTAAATGATCTTGAAACAAAGTTTAGCGCTTCTCAGAATGCGTTTCAATGGAGCTGAAACAGCGTCGCCCCGCGGCTCTTTTACCTTTTCCCTGCGAGGCTTGAGCGGACGCGCGATCGAAGCGGACGCCAAACCGGCTTATTCGCGGATTTGTGATGAATCGCTGGGCACCGCCGCTTCAGCCGGTGCGGCAAGGAAGGAAAGAAGCCCCACAAACGGGTTGCGCGGCGGCTCCGGCGCTTGGGACGGCGCGGGTTCCGCTGTGACCGGGGACGCGGACGCGGTCCGCAATGTTCCCAGCATCTTTTTGCGCTTGGCCAAATAATAGTAGCCGCCGCGGTAGAGCGCCGTGGCGCGGTCTTCGTTCCCGTCCGCGAGACGATACGCATTTGCGAGATAGGGGATGCCGTAAGTCAAATTGACTTGCGGGTCGAGGAGACCACGCGCCTCGCCTTTATAGCCCATGCCGCTCGCTGTCTCATATTTGATCTGCATAAGGCCGAAGCAATGATGATGGACAAGGCCCGGATTGTAGCGGCTTTCGCGCAGCACGGTGCGATGTACGAGCGCCACTGGAACGCCGTGTATCTTGGCCTGAGAGGCGATCAGCTCATCATAAGCCGCCGGCCTTTCGACAGGACCCGCAACGGCGGCCGAAACCATGAATAGCGCAGCGGCGGCGCTGAACGGAATGCGCAGCATAGGTAAAGCCTCCAGCCGCACGATTTGGCCGCCGATTGAGGCTCGAGAAAGGCACGCCGCGCCTTAACGCACAATCAAATGGATCGTGTGATATAAATACCTCACTTTCGGACATGCTCTCCGATCAGATTTGACGCTCGATCAACAAGTTCTTGATTTCGGCGATCGCTTTCGCCGGATTGAGGCCTTTCGGGCAGGCCTTGGCGCAATTCATGATCGTGTGGCAACGATAGAGGCGGAAAGGGTCCTCGACATTGTCGAGCCGCTCGCCCGCTGCCTCGTCACGCGAATCGATGAGCCAGCGATAGGCTTGCAGCAACACCGCCGGGCCTAAATAGCGATCGCCATTCCACCAATAACTCGGGCAGGATGTCGAGCAGCAAGCGCAAAGAATACATTCGTAAAGCCCATCGAGTTTTTCGCGGTCCTGCGGCGTTTGAAGCCATTCCTTCTCGGGCGGCGGGGTCGTCGTTTGCAGCCAAGGCTCGATCGAGGCGTGCTGGACGTAAAAGCCGGTGAGGTCGGGAACGAGATCCTTGACGACCGGCAAATGCGGCAAGGGATAGATTTTGACGGCGCCCTTGATGTCGTCCATGTATTTTGTACAGGCGAGCGTGTTCGTGCCGTCGATATTCATCGCGCAGGACCCGCATATGCCTTCCCGGCAAGAGCGCCGGAAGGTGAGTGCCGGATCGATCTTGGATTTTATCCAGATCAGCGCATCGAGAACCATCGGGCCGCAATCGCCGCGATCGACGAAATAAGTGTCGATGCGCGGATTTTGGGTGTCGTCCGGGTTCCACCGGTAAATCTTAAATTCCGTCTGAGTCTTGGAGTCGCCGTGCTTCGGCCAGGTCTTTCCGGTGGCGACGCGCGAATTGGCGGGGAGTGAAAGTTGGACCATTTGGTTTTCTTACCTTTTAGTCAATAAACCCGCGCCTTCGGCTCGATATAGTGCATCTCGTTGGTCATCGTGAAGCTGTGCACGGGGCGGTAATCGATTGAAACTGTGCGCGCGTCGGGGTCGATCGACGCTAGCGTGTGCTTCATCCAGTTGACGTCATCGCGCGCGGGATAATCTTCCCGTGCATGGGCACCGCGAGATTCGGTGCGGCATACCGCACCATCCATGGTCACAACCGCCTGGACGATGAGATTATCGAATTCCAAAGTTTCGATAAGATCCGAATTCCAAATCATTGAGCGGTCGGTGACGGAAATCTGGTCTCTGGCGGCCCAGACCGCATGGATCAGCTGTGAGCCTTCCTCCAATACCGGCCCGGTGCGATAGACCGAGCAATGCGACTGCATCACCTTCTGCATCCTGAGGCGCAGCTCGGCGGTCGGCAGGTCGCCCTTGGCATAACGGAAACGATCGAGGCGGGACAACGCTTGGTCGGCCGAGTCCGCCGGAAGCTCAGCCTGTTTGGCTCCCGCCGTCGCGAGTTCCGCCGCGCGGAGACCAGCAGCGCGGCCGAAGACGACAAGATCGATCAGCGAATTCGAACCGAGCCTGTTGGCGCCATGGACGGAAACGCATGCCGCTTCGCCGATCGCCATCAAGCCTGGCACGATGACATCGGGATCGTGGCCTTTCTTTATGATGACTTCGCCATGAAAATTCGTCGGAATCCCGCCCATGTTGTAATGCGCGGTGGGAATGACAGGGATCGGCTCGCGGGTCACCTCCACGCCGGCGAAAATCCGGGCGCTTTCGGAAATGCCGGGCAAGCGTTCGTGCAGAATTTTTGGGTCAAGATGTTCAAGATGCAGATAGATGTGGTCCTTGTGCTTGCCGACGCCGCGGCCCTCGCGGATTTCGACAGTCATCGCGCGGGACACCATGTCGCGCGGAGCAAGGTCCTTCACCGATGGCGCATAGCGTTCCATGAAACGTTCGCCTTCGGAATTGGTTAAAAAACCGCCTTCCCCGCGGCAGCCTTCGGTGATGAGGCAGCCGGCGCCATAGATGCCGGTTGGATGAAATTGAACGAATTCCATGTCCTGCAAGGGCAGCCCGGCACGCAGCACCATGGCATTGCCATCGCCCGTGCATGTATGCGCCGAGGTCGCCGAGAAATAGGCGCGGCCATAGCCGCCGGTCGCGAGGATCACGAGTTGCGACCGGAAACGATGAATGGTCCCGTCGTCAAGTTTGAGGCAGATGACGCCGCGGCAGCGGCCATCTTCCATGATCAGATCAATGGCGAAATATTCAATAAAGAATTCCGTCTTGTGGCGCAGCGCCTGACCATAAAGCGTATGCAGCATCGCGTGACCAGTGCGGTCGGCCGCCGCGCAGGTGCGCTGCGCCGGCGGCCCCTTGCCAAAGTCTGTGGTCATCCCGCCGAATGGGCGCTGATAGATGCGCCCATCCTCGGTGCGTGAGAACGGCACACCCCAATGCTCGAGTTCGTACACGGCAGCCGGGGCATTGCGGCAGAGATATTCGATCGCATCCTGATCGCCAAGCCAATCCGACCCCTTGACGGTGTCGTACATGTGCCATTTCCAATTGTCCGGACCCATATTGGCAAGCGAGGCCGCGACCCCGCCTTGCGCCGCGACGGTGTGCGAGCGGGTCGGAAATACCTTGGTGATACAGGCCGTGCGCAGCCCCGCCTCTGAACAGCCGACGGTCGCCCGCAGTCCCGCGCCCCCCGCGCCAATGACGACGACATCGAACGTATGATCGGTAACCGGATAGGCGGCGCCATTGCGGGCCGGAGCGGCATTGCCATTGACTGCTGTGCTGGAGGTCATGCCATTGTCTTTCGAAATATCCTTGCAAGCTTACGCGGTATTCGCGAGTTGGCCAATTTAACCACCGGCGCCGTTGCCCCCACCGGCGGCGACTCAGGTCAAGCTCAGTTTCAAGGCCGCGAAAATGCAAGCCAAACCGATGCAAACCGAGAAAAAAAGATTGGCGATGAGCGACCACTCCTTCAAATGCGCATCATGCACGTAATCGTCGATAATCGATTGCATTCCGAGCTTCATATGGAAGATCCCGGACAAGATGAAGAGAAGCATGATGATCGCCACGACGGGATGCCCGAGTTCGGCGCGCGCCGCCGCATAATCTTTTCCGGCAAGCGACAGGACGATCGCAATGAAGGCAATCGACAAAGGGACCAGCGCGAGGGAGGTGACGCGCATGTTCCATGCGTCCGCGGTGCCGGATTTGGCAGAGCCGAGAAAGCGCACCTTGCTCGTCGCGTGGGTAACCGGTGCGGGACCTGTCGCCATGATTGTCATTCCTCCAAATCTTGCCGGCCAAGATCTTGCCGGCAATGGCTTCGCGGCAATGCCGCCATTGCAAATCTGCTCGCAGCAGCCGTCAAGACAGTTTTATGAAACCAGATAAGCAATGCCCCAGACGCCTACTGTCAGGACAATGCCGCCGATTAACGTCGCTTGCGCCAGCCATTCGCGCTGCGGATAGGCAAAACCATGACCCGTGTCCCAAATGATATGACGTATCCCGCCAAGAAGATGATGGAACAAGGCCCAGGTGAATCCGAACAAGATCAGTTTTCCAGGGATCGAATTGACACAAGCAGCGGCTGCCGTGTAAGCGGCGGGGCTGGCCGATGCGGCGATCAAGAGCCATGCCAGCAACAACGTGCCAAAATAAAGCGCAATCCCGGTAATCCGGTGCGAGATCGACATGATCATGGTCAGCGTCGGGCGGTAGATTTGCAGATGCGGAGACATTGGCCGGCGATTTTCCAGGCCGCTCCCGCCAGGTTCCACATGCGTCATGAACCTTTACCCCCCGTTCATCAAAAATATATGCCAATTCCACTAATGCAATTGGTTCCTCCGGGCAACGCGAACATTGGAAAAAGTCAAAATCGCTTTCCGCGATGGAAATAGGCTATCATGTCTCGATGCTCCGTGGCACAAATCTGGTTCAGCAGATTCAATACCGGAAAATGCGGCACAAGCGGTTTGTTCGGAAACGTGCCTGCCGGAGAAAAGGGGGGAAATATGGCAATCTGCCTGGGGTTTGCCAAACCTCCATGGCCATGCCGGAACCCGCCACCCGTGGCGAGGAGCTGGAGGGCGGCTCCGGCGGGGTGCGGATAGGAAAACGGCGCGCGAAAGGTGCCTGGAGGTTTTGCATTGGCCGAGGCCCTGGTAGCCGGTTGTGCATGTCCAGCTCTTGGAATCAAGGCGCACGGCGGCATATGAGGATGTTCGTGTGCAGCCCGGCCAAAAATTTTTGCCTCGCTTGCAAATGTCACGGCTGGACGGCAAAAGCGAAGTCCCAATGGCGTAATCAGTAGCGGTGGACGGTATGATCGTGCGGGGCTGCAAATTCGTCGCCTGGGTGTTTGTTGCCGGTTGGCTGGCGGGAGCCTGCTGGCTATTGCTTGCGTTTGTGGGGTTGCCGTCGGCCGCTTTGGCGGCGGCGGGCCATGTCACCATCATGTCGGGCGGGGTTCAGCGCACCGCGATCCTCATCGAGCACCGGCGCCTCAAGCAAGGCCGCCGGCCGATCGTCATCATCTTACGCGGCAGCAGGGCCAAGGGCTCGCGGCTGCGACGGCCGTTCGGCTTCGAAGAAATGATGCGATCGTACGGAACGGTCCTCGTCTACCCGCAACCTCAATCCGGCCATTGGGCCGACGCGCCTGGCCCCGAGGCGAACCGCGACGCGGCATTTATTCATGATCTCATCGCGAAGCTTATCGCCCAAGGAATTGCCAACCCTAGCAAAATCTTCCTCGTCGGCATGAGAACAGGCGGGATGCTGGCCTTGCGCCTCGCCTGCGATCAAAAAATCGGCTTTGCGGGACTGGCCGTTCTCGGCGCCAGCCTGCCCTCGGATCTCGAGGACTCTTGCAAGCCCTCGCATCCGCTCCCTCTCTTGATGATCGCCCGCACCGAGGACCCCGTGGTTCCCTTTCACGGCGGCAAAGCAAATTTGCCGCACAGCAAGGCGGAGCTCATTCCGGTTGAGGCGACGCTTGGTCTTTTCAGCAAAGCCGCCGGCTGTGAAGGGAGCATGAGCACCACGACCTTTCCCGACAAGGAAACCCGCGACGGAACCCACGCCTATCTCGACAAGCTGAACAATTGCAAAGTACCGGTCGAATTGGTGCGGATCGAAGGCGGCGGACACGTGCCGCCGGCTCCTTCGAACGAAGCCGGACCCGGTTTTGGGGAAGGTCTCAGCAACAGCGATGTCAATAGCGCGAAGCTGGTTTGGGATTTTTTCCGCCCTCTCGGCGGCTGAATCATGGCTCGCGCGGACGCGCCGCCTCGGGCTTCAATTCGACATTTGAATGATATCACGCACAACCGGATAGACTTCGTTGTTCCAGCGCCGGCCACTNNCAGCGCAGTACGCCTGATGGCGCGGGGCTCGACCAAGCGGTCATGCACCTTAAGCTTGCCAAGCGCCAGGAGGTGATCTTGAAAAACCGCCTTCACAGTTTCGAGATAGAACTCGGCCGGCAAATCCATTACCGCGAAATATTCTTCATAGAATGTCTGGATGACCTGAAGCTTGGTAAGATCATTGGCCGCGCGAGCTTCCGCCATATCGTCGAAGGAACGCAGATGGCGCTCCAAGTTCATGCTCAAAAACGCCGCAAGCTGCATGAACCCGGGATAGACCGAGCGTAGCGCGCCTTTGTAGCCGAGAGGAACGTCGTAGACGAGTTTCTGTTCAAACCATTCTATCGGCCGTTCGTTGGCAAGTTCATTGACCTTTGTCGGATTGATGCGCGTATCGACCGGGCCCGCCATCAAGGTCATGCTGCGCGGCTGCGCCTCGTCGCCGTCTTGCGCCATCAGCGCGGCGGCAGCAAGGACGGGAACACAGGGCTGGCAAACCGCAATGACATGAGATCCCGCGCCCATCACTTGCAAAAATTTGATTACGTGATCGACAAAACCACCGAAATCAAAGCGGCCCTGGGAGAGCGGCACATCCCGAATGTTATGCCAGTCGGTGATGTAAACGTCATGATCGACCAACATCGTTTTGACCGTTGCACGCAACAATGTCGCGAAATGGCCCGACATGGGAGCAACCAATAACACCCGCGGTTGGTATGCCTCGGTTTCCTTTCTGAAATGCAGCAGCGTTGCGAAGGGAGTGGAATAGGTCGACTCCTCCGTCACCGGGACGAGACGATTGCCCATCGCGACGGAGGCTATCCCAAAAGGGAGCCGTTCATGTGTCACGGCGAGATCGCCGAATGTTTCCAAGACGCCGCCGAATTTGCGGATTGACCAGTCCAGCCTGAGCAATGGCCACGGCAAGCACAACGCCTTGCCCGTGGCGGCGGCAAGCGGCCTGATCAGATCGAGAAAGCTCTCGTTCCTACTATAAGCTTGATAAATCAAATAGATTCCACCATAATCGAGGGGGATAACAGAGGCGGAGAGGTTTTGATTGCCGAAGGGCTTGCCGTATCGTCATCAGTGAAGCTAGGCTACATTAGTTTGTTTTGGTTCTCAAGCGGGCCGAAATGACATCTTGATGGTGGAAAGGACGGTCATTGGGCGACGCCATACTTACGATCAGCAGCAAGAACTATTCCTCATGGTCGCTGCGCGGCTGGTTGCTGACCAAATTTTCAGGACTGCCTTTCACCGAGAATGTCATCTCGTCAGATGACCCCTCGATGCGCGACGAACTCCTGATGCTGTCCTCCTCTTTCCTGGTGCCTAGCCTAATCCACGATGGGATCAACGTTTGGGACACCCTGGCCATCGGAGAGTATCTCAACGAGATCAAACCCGAGGCGCATTTGCTGCCAGCGGATCCCATCAAGCGGACGCGCTGCCGCTCGATCTGCGGCGAGATGCATTCCGGCTTTGGCGCCCTGCGCTCGGCTCTGCCTGTGAATTTGCACGGTGATTTCCCGAACTTTAAAATATGGAAGCGAGCTCAGGCCGATATCGACCGCATCACCACGATCTGGCGGGAGTGTCTCGAGCTTTCCGGGGGCCCTTTTCTGTTGGGCGAACGCTCGATGGCCGACGCAATGTATGCCCCCGTGGTGACACGATTTCTCACCTATCATGTCAAATTGGATCCCGTATGCGAGGCATACTGCAAGGAAATCATGGCTCTGCCCGAAATGATCGAATGGATCGAGGCAGCCAAGCAAGAACCCAGTCAGATGGAAGAACTCGAGGTTGAGTTCTGATCTTCATGTTGCCGAAGCGAGTATAAGTTTCATATTTGGATCCGGACAATAGTTCAGAGCCAATAGACGGCGAGGGCAACAGGGCGGCGCGCGGAGAGAAATGTCCGGCGTGTCAAGGGTGGCGTGAAACGCGGTATTTGGCGCGGCCGGAGGGAGAGCCGGGCGAAAGTCTCGCCGGTGCCGCACCTCCCGGTCAGCAGGATCAGCCAGCCATAGCGGCGATACTGAATAGTGCAACGCCCGGCGCCGTTGCACTCATGGATGATATTGTGACAATTCGATGAATGATCTGGCGCAATATTAGCGTAGCACGATCGTGCTTTACCTAATACTCTACTCTCCGGCCTGTACTCAACTCACCGGTTCCCCATGAAATCCGAGATTATCGAGCAGCTTGGACAGACCGATATTTTGCTGCCATCCCTCATCGCCGAGGGTTTGGCGGCCAACGACCGGGTAAAAGTCCGCCTCAGTGTCGTGCAGACCGCGAGTCGGCATGCGCGCGATCCCAAAGGCGTGCGCTTCGACCTCATGGACGAGTGCCGCGCTGCCGGCATCGATCCCATGCCTATGGAAGCGCTTGTCAATCGCGCGAGCCTGTTGGCTGACGAGCAGATCACGGCGCCAGGCCTCGGCAATCTTGGTGATGCGATTTGGGATGATGTGGCGACCATGGTCCGGGCCGCTAAAGCCGGCGATGCGGCCCAGGGCGAAGCGTTGCTGGCACGCCTTTCTGCGATCAAAGCAGCCGGCTGGCCGGGACCGTCGGATACGATCGGGCTCGCTCAAATCGCAAGACTCACTGGGCTTTCCGACAAAGACGGCGACAGCTTGCATCGCCTCGTCATGGATTTGCACAAGGCCTTGAATCAGCTTGCCGCCAGCCACGCGGAAGAGGTGCTCGCGGGCGCGCATGTCTACGGCTTGCTGCCGGAGGACCGGCCAGCAGTCGAGGCGTTCATGCGGGGGATCGAGTCGACCCGTAAGCTGAAATTCGGTCATCCTGGGCTGGCGACGACGGCGTCGCGGTCGGGCACACGGCTCACGATCCAGAACGATATCGGAGAAACCGACGCGCATGTGGTCGTGATCGCGGTTGAACAGGACGCGGTGACTGTCACCTACACGGACGTTCATCTCGCGCGTGCGAAGTTCTTCACCGGCCTCTGCCGGAATTTTCCTGTTTCATGGAGCGGCCTTGAACGTAGGGGAGCGGAGGGCCTTGGCGATAACGGGGAGTTCTATCTCGTCACGGGCCGGTATCCGACCGGAGACGGCCAGCGCCGTGACAGCTTTCTCGAAACAATCGGCGCATCCCTTGTCTTCTTGATTGACTGGAACAAGGCCCGCAAAGTCTTGCGGACGTGGTTACCCAAGGCCGACGCGGTCCACATCCTCGATTGGGCGGCACGCAATCGATTCGGTCACAGGGGTTTCCTTGAACTGGGCGGAAGCGAACTCGTCGCGTCGGCCGTGAATCACGCGACACCGGCCCGAATAGGATTCGGCGAGCGATTGGACCAAGCGCTCGGGCGCGATGCGGCTGTGGATTTTCTTAAGACCGTTCTGCGCATTTCGGCCGAAGCCTTGCTGGAAGGAGGCTCGGTCCGGCTGGCGAGAGATCGCATCGAGGCAGACCTCGACCGGCATTTGCAACGTGTTGATGCCACGCTGTTGGCAATTGTCGTTCGTCAGGCCGGCCTGGCGCGCGAGATCGCCGCCGGGATCGCGCATTTCATCACGGAACAGCAGGCGCAGAGGCCATTCGACCGTGCGGCAATGGCGATGCAGGCGCGACGCATTGAGGAGAAGGCTGATAAGATCGCGCTCGATGCGCGTAGCGAGATCGCGCGGTTTGACGCCGACCCTGCCATCGAGCGCCTCGTAAACCGCATCGAGGAGGTGATCGACGAACTCGAGCAAGCGGCGTTCGTTGCTTCGCTTGTCCCAAGCGAAATTGCTCCGGACCTACTCAAGCTGCTCGCCGAACTTTGCACCATTGCGATCTCAGGTACGGAGGCGGCCGCGATCAGTGTTGCCGCCGCCGCCGACGTGCCGGAAGGACACCGCGTCGATTCCGAGGATGCACTCGCGGCAGTTGGCCGGCTCTTTGAGGCGGAACACAATGCCGACGCGGCGGAGCGCATGGTCACGGCGATTGTCCTGCGCGGCGAATTCGATCTGAAAACAGCGCTGTCTGTTCTCGAGCTTGCACGCGCTCTTGAACGGGCAACCGACAGGCTGGCAGGGTTCGGACATCTTCTGCGCGAGCACGTGCTTGCGGATCTGTCAACGTAACATAGAGGGCGGGCCGCGATGCAGATTGTGCGTATTGGAGACGGATCGACCAAGCAGCATTCCGCTGAAACAATAGGCGCGAAGGCAGCCAATCTGGCGCGCATGGCCGCTCTCGGGTTTCCAGTGCCGCCTGCATTCGTACTCCCGGTCAAGCTATGTGCCGCGATCGTTGAGAATGATCCTCACGCAACGCAAATGCTGATCGATGGCTTGACCGAGGGCATCGAATTCCTTGAGAACGCCACCGGTAGATTGTTCGGTGACCGGCGCCGCCCGCTGTTGGTCTCGGTGCGTTCAGGCGCCGCACGATCCATGCCCGGAATGTTGGAGACGGTGCTCAACGTTGGCTGCACACCGGCTGCCGTTCACGGTCTTGTGCGCATGACGGGGCATCCGCGTTTTGCCTGGGACTGCCGGCGCCGGTTTCTCGAAAGCTATGCTAGCGTAGTTCTCGGCGTCGACCCGGCGACATTTGTAGCGCGGGTCGCCGAATTGGTCGCCGCTGAAGGCGTCGGCAACGAGCGGTCGCTCGACGGCGAAGCACTTGAGCGTCTCGCAGGATGTTACCAGCAGAGGATCGAGGATACGGACTGCGTCCTGCCCGAAGATCCAATTGAACAGCTTAAGGCCTCAGCGCAAGCAGTGTATCGCTCGTGGACAAGCGATCGCGCCCGCACCTATCGCCAGCATGAGCATCTCGATAATCTGCATGGCACCGCCGTCACGATCCAGGCAATGGTTTATGGAAATCGTGGTCTTTCCTCGGGTGCGGGCGTGGCGTTTTCGCGCGACCCTTCGACCGGTGCAGCGCAGCCGATTGTGGATGTCTTGTTTGAGTCTCAGGGCGAAGACGTCGTGTCTGGAAGCCATAATCCTGAAACCGAAGAGGCAATCGCCCGTTCGTTTCCGGCGGTCGCAACGCAATTGCGCGAAACGCTTGCGCGGCTCGAACAAGAGTTCGGTGACGTTCAAGACGTTGAGTACACAATCGAAGAAGGCAAATTGTGGATCTTGCAGACTCGCTCGGCGAAGCGGACGCCGCTGGCGGCGTTGCGGTTTGCGATCGCCTTCGTCAAGGAGGGACTGATCACCCCGTCCCAAGCCTTGCGGCGGCTGAACGGCTTGGACTTAAATGCGCTCGCACGCAAACGCCTAGTCGATGTTCATGAGCCCGTTGCGCGCGGTACGGGTGCATCCGCAGGGATCGCGGTCGGCCGCGCGGCCTTTGATTCTGGGAGTGCCGAACGTCTAGCAGCCAGCGGCGACCCGGTGATTCTGGTTCGGCCCGATACCAGCACGTCTGATGTCGCGGGATTCGCTGTCTCCGCGGGAATTGTGACGGCTGTCGGGGGCCGAACCGCGCATGCGGCGCTTGTGGCACGCCAGATGGGAAAGCCATGCATCGTCGGTTCTGCGGCGCTCACGGTTGATGTGGCGAGCCATTGCGCAAACCTTGCCGGAACTCCGATCAAAGAGGGGGATTGGCTTTCAATCGATGGGGAGGCAGGGACGATCTATCTCGGCCAATGCAACGTCGTCGTCGACCGGCCGGAAACGGAGTTGGCAGAAATCGAGCGATGGCGCATTAAGTCGCTTGAACACTTATGACGAAACCATGACGCCCGGCAGTCCGGCAAATGTGGCTTTGTGCCCTGGGCCTATGCACTCGACATCGTCGTCATCGCCGGTCTCGAGCTCCTCGATTGCGCGCCGCATAATCTCCTCGCTGACCGCGGTCAGATCGCGACACCGGAGCTCGGGTGCCCTACAAAACCGGCCGATTGGCCGTTTTGGAAGATTGTGGCGCTAATGCCACATATGTGGCGAATTTTTGGCGCGCCGGTTTTAACCGCTCTAATATGGTAAATTATAGATGCGGCGGGTTTGGCCCATCAATTTATTTGATGCCCTAACAGTTTAGCCATCCCCGTCGCGCCTTAGGATGCAGCCGAGCGCAAGGCAATTGTCGAAGCCAAGGAGCGGGAAGGTTCGAATTCCCGTTCTTGCATGACCCCGCTGCTGGCGAAAGAACTTCCCCGGCAACCTTTCCCCGGCGGGAGGCTTATTCATTCAACAATCATCGCGGCTTGCATCGAAAAGAGGTGCAAATTCGCATCTTGAAATCTCTTGCGGCGGCGCGATTTGATCCTTTGGTTCTCCGGAATTTTATGAACTATTTCCAGGCTGTCCCATGATCGAACATGCACAAGAAAGTGCAATCCAGCCGCAACCGCGCTTATGAAAAATCCATGCCTATTGATCATCTTTATTACGGCAGCATTAGAGCGCTTGCCATCCACGTAGAATCACGTGATCGAAAAGGAATCG
>PLUZ01000393.1 GCA_003162995.1 Methylocapsa sp.
AAGTATCGAGTGAGCAATTCGGTGGCTGGCAACAAGCAAATACCCAATTTTCATAGGGGCAATGGCCGCGTTTACCCTTTCCTTCACTCAGGCTGTTGCCATCATCGCCGTGACGAGGGGAACCTATGCCGATCATGGACCATCTGACCAAACCGCAGCAAGACAGTGGGCATGGTGAGGCGCCGTTGGCCAGTGCTTTTCAAAACGCACCGGTCCTGCTCGTCGAGGACGACCCGGACATGGCGGCGGAAGTCACCAAAGAGCTGACCAATCTTGGCTATCACGTGCGCGTCGCCGAAACCGAAGCGGAAGGGCTTGCCGCGGCCCGCAGCCATCCGGCCACGCTTATGATCGTCGATCGCATGCTCAAGGGGATAGACAGCCTGTCGATGATCGAGACCTTGCGAAGGGAAGGCATACGAATTCCGGTTCTGGTCGTGAGCGCGCTTGCTTCCGTCGATGAGCGGATCCGGGGGCTTAAAGCTGGCGGAGACGACTACCTCATAAAGCCATTTGCCATGGGCGAACTCGCGGCCCGTATCGAAGCCCTCCTGCGCCGATCGAACGACTCACGCACCACTGTCCTGCAGGCGGGGCCACTGACGATAGATCTGATCGAACGCAGCGCCATGCGTGGTAAGCGCATTCTCGATTTGCTGCCAACCGAGTTCAAGCTTTTGGAATATCTCATGCGCCGTCCCGGCCAAGTCATTACCCGTACAATGTTCTTGGAGGACGTTTGGCATTATCGCAATATGCCGCAGACGAACTTGGTCGACGTCCACATCGGCAAATTGCGGCATAAGGTCGATATGGCCGGCGACACGCCCCTCATTCGCTCCGTTCGCGGCTCCGGCTTTATGCTCCATGTGGGCGATTGAGCTCTTCAGGTCGGCGACCTTCCGTCTTGCTATCCTCTTTGCGCTCGCCGTATCGGTTTCGACCGCGATTGTTTTCGCATTCATCTATTGGCAGGTCGCCACCTTCGACGTCGAACGTCTGAACGCTATATTGGTGGGGGAAGTCGCAAGGGCCGTAACTCAGCCTGAAGACCGGCTTGAGCACGAAATCGAGCTACGGTTCACCTCTGATTTGCGCCGGCTCGATTATGCGGCGCTGTTCGACCAAAGCGGGAAACTCCAATACGGCAATGTCGTGGCGATACCTGAGGGCCTGCCGATCGATGGCAAGTCCCACACCGTCGAGATGCGGAAGCTTCGTGGTGACGATGCGGGAACTGAACCCGTTGTGTTTGTTGCAGGCCAGAGACAGGATGGCGGTATCGTACTGCTTGGCCGGAGTCTTTATGAAGTCGATGCGCTGAGGCAGGTCGTCCTCCAAGCGCTTATGATCGGCATTGTGCCCGCGATCCTTCTAGCGCTCGCCACCGGGACAATATTCAGTTTGCGCGGCGCCCGCCGGCTCAAGATGATCAACGAAACGATTATCCGTATTATGCAGGGCGATCTTCAGGAAAGATTGCCGGCGCATGGCAAAATGGATGATCTCAACTCTGTGGCAAGCGCGGTCAATCTCATGCTTGACGAGATCGGCCGGCTTCTTAATCAACTCAAAAGCGTCGGTGACAACATAGCGCATGATCTGCGCGCCCCGCTGGCAGTCATGCACGCCAAGCTTGAACGCGGTCTTGCGGGACAATCCGATCAGGACTTGCGCATCGCGGCCAAGCGGGCACTTGCCGACCTAGATCAGGCGCTCGCGACCGTCTCCGCCCTTCTTCGCATATCCGAGATTGAGTTCGGGAGGCGGCGAAGCGCTTTCACCCGCGTGGACTTAACGGAAGTTTGCCGGAATGTCTTTGAACTCTATGAGCCGCTGGCCGAAGCCAAGGAAATCACCTTCACGTTCGAAGCGCGGGAGCCAGTTTTCGTACTTGGCGATTTCGACCTTTTGGTCGAGGCAATCGCGAACCTTGTCGACAATGCGATCAAATTCACGCCAAGTGGCGGTCTCGTGAGTATCACCGTGAAAGCGAACTTGGCCGGTTTCCTCATTCGCGTGTCGGACAATGGGCCGGGTATTGCGCCCTTCGAGCGGGAGCAGATCTTCAAAAGATTCTATCGCTCCCAGAAATGCCACCACATCCCCGGCACGGGCCTCGGCTTGAGCATGGCGGCGACGATCGCCGATGTTCATGGATTTGATCTTCGCGTCGAGGATAATCAGCCGGGCGCCGCTTTCGTGATATGTCCCCGCCAAGCGGCCTAATCATCATGTGCGTGTGCCCCGAAGTTAGTGGCCTCCGTCCGGCGCCAGCAGACGTCTGGCAGCAGCGATGATGGCGGGCTGAGGTTGCCGGATTGGTGGTATAGCCTGATGAAGCTCCCATCCGCCGCCAAGTGCCTTGTAAAGCGCGATGAGCTGCTTGGCGGCGTTCTGTTGAGATACGACATATTCTTCCTCAAGTTCGAATTCCTGGCGCTCGGCGTCGAGGACATTCAGATAATCCGTCAGGCCGCGATCGTATCGCTCGGTGGCAAGCTTGGTTGCTAGGCGGGCGGCTGCAAGTGCGCGATCGAGGTTCTTCAGGCGATCCTGTTCGGCTCCGTAGGAGGCGACCGCATCGTCGACTTGCTGGACAGCGGTCAATATAGCCTGTTTGTAACTGACCAAGCCTTCATGTGCGCGCAGTTCGGCGATGTCGGCTATTGCGTCGAGCGTGCCGAAATCAAGCACCGGCCAATAGACCGAGGGGCCCGCCGCCCCGATCAATGTTATTGGAATTGCCGATGATGAATGTTGTCCACCTTGAGCGCCAAGCGCACCGCTGAGAATCACCGTCGGAAAGAGGTCGGCCGTTGCCACGCCGATGCGCGCCGTGGCCGCGGCAAGTTGACGTTCAGCGGCATGGATGTCCGGCCGCCGGCGTAACAGATCAACCGGCAACCCAGGTGGAACACGGGCCGGGAGAGCCGGTAGCCTACCGGGGCTCGCCAGTTCCTTGGTGAGATCTTCCGGAAACTGACCAAGCAGAACCGCTATCACGTGTCGGCTAGCGGCCATCTGTGCCTCAAGGGGCGCGACGGCTGCCAGCAAAGTCGCCAAATGACGCTCCGCCAAGGCAACGTCCAGTTCATTGGTGATCCCTTGCTTGAAACGCGTCTTCTCGAAAATGAAACTGCCTTTGGCCACGGCGATGTTTTTACGCAAAACGGCAAGCTCCCCTTGAAGGGCCCGCATATCGAGATAGGCACGCGCGACATCCGCCGCGACCGTCACCAATACCCAGTCGCGCGCGTCGGCGAGAGCTTCGGAATCGTAAGTTACGGCTTCGAGTTCACGTTGGAACTTGCCGAATATGTCCAGTTCCCAGCTGGCATCGAAGCCGCCGGCCACCGCAAGCCTGTGAAGACTTGCTGCGTTTTCTGCTGATCTGAGAAATTCCGAGGTACGACTGACCGTCAGATTCGTTCCCGTGCCGATCCCGCCGCCTCCGGTCGCCCCGGACGCGGGAAGTGCTTCGCCGATTACGACCAATTCCTGGGTCCGTGCCTCCTGAAGCCGGGTTAGGGCAATTTCGAGATCAAGATTGGATTCGATGGCGCGGTCGACGAGTGAATCGAGTTCGGGATCGCGCAAGGACTTCCACCATTCGATGAGGTTGCCGCTTGGTTTACGGGTTGTTTTTTGCGCGATTTGAACCACCGGCGGGAGGAATGAGTCCGGCACAGCTATGTCCGGCATGCGGTAATCCGGCCCAACGGCACACCCGGCCAGACCAGCGGCGAGCCACAGTGTGCTCAACTGTTTATTCACGCCGGAAATCCTGATTCGCCAAAATTCGCACGGAACCTGTCATTGGGCCCATTCGACAGTCTTGGCATCATCAGTCGCGAAATTCTTCTCGGAATCAGCTCCGGCATCCGCTCGTATTCCACTTTAAGGGGCTTCGCCCGCGATGCGTATGAGATCGCCGGCCGCTAGCGAGTCCGGCGGGCTGATAACGACGCGATCAGAAGGCGCGAGACCGTTTAAAACTTCGACACGACTTCCGAGATCGCGGCCTATCGAGATCTTTTTTAGCTCGATCCTATTGTCCGCACCGATCACGGCGACTTCCATTCCGTGACTGCGGAAGATCAGCGTGCTCGTGGGGACACTCAAAACGTTGGGATCGGGCGGCAATTTGAAATGGACCTCGGTATAGGAACCGGGCTGCAGCACGCCGTCCGGATTGCCGACATGCAGTTCGACAAGCAAGGTGCGCGCGCTCTGGTTGATGGCACGAGCGGTGGTGGCAACGGTTGCCTCGAAGGATTTGTCTGGGAATTGCGGCAGATGAAGATCGGCGCTCAGCCCCTCACGGATATCGGTGGACATTCTCTGCGGCACCTGCACGAAGGTGCGCATCTCATGGACGTCAGCGACCTTGAACAGCACGGGACCGCTCCCGCCCCCGACGCCGCTTCCGGCATTGATCAGAGCGCCGATATCCGTGTTGCGTTCGGTTACCACGCCGTCGAAAGGCGCGACGACGCTCTTAAAGCTTTCGAGCGCTTTCAGCCGTTCCACCTCACCCTGGGCGGCATTAACGTCGGCGAGAGCGGCATTCAACCGCGCGGTGGCGCTGTCAAAATCTCCCTTTTTGGACGTTGTTTCCTGAACGGAAACGACGCCTTTCGGCGAATTCCGCCATCGCTCGTAGGTGGTCTTGGCGAACTGCAATTCGGCTTCCCTGACGCTGACTTGGGCGTTGGCGCTCACGAGTTTAGCCTTGGCGGCGACAAAGGATGCGTCGAGGTCCGGGGCGTCGATCTCGGCAAGAAGCTGCCCGGCCTTAACGCGGGCGCCGTAATCGAAATACCATTTCTTCAGATAGCCGTTGACCCGCGCATATATCGGCGCCTCGAACCACGCCTGTATGTCACCCGGCAGAATCAACCGCGAGGCCGCGCCGTCGGGCCGCGGCATGACGAAGGAGACAACCGGGACAGCCTGCGTAACAGTCCAATGTTTGACCGCTGCCTCGTTGTGCCTGCGCACCAAGATGCCGGTCGCGGCGATCGCGATCGCGACAATTAGGGCGGCGAGCCCTATCCGGCGTAGGGATCTGCCCAACTGCCGCGGCTCCGAAGTGGTCTCCTGCAGATCCTTTTTAGCTTGCAGCATGATTCCCTTCGATCAAGCGCAGAGCGCTGCTGATGACCAGGCTCAAGAAGTCTCGCCCGGATGCTCGTTGCNNGCGGGGCGTTCTGCTCGCCGCCTTCTCCCATGGCGAGCGCCATCGGGATCATGCCCAAAATCATGGCCCCGGCCGTCATCAGCACGGGACGGAAACGCGTGAACCCAGCGTCGAGGGCCGCGGCCACCGAATCATAGCCCTGCTCCAGCCGCTCGCGCCCAAAGCTGACCAGGAGGACGCTATTCGCAGTCGCGATCCCCATGCACATGATAGCACCAGTCAAGGCCGGGATGGAAAGGGTCGTGCCCGTTATGAACAGCATCCAGACGATGCCGGCGAGAGCCCCGGGCAGGGCCGTGATGATGATGAACGGATCGAGCCAGGATTGGAAATTGACAACGATGATCAGATAGACAAGTACAATTGCACCCGCAAGCCCGAAATAGAGCTGGGCATAGGCGTTGATCATTGTCTGCACCTGGCCCCGTATCACCACATGGGTGCCGCGCGGTGCGCTCGTGGCGGCCTCTTTCAGGACGCGGGCGACGTCCCGTGCAACCGCGCCGAGATCGCGTCCCTGCACGGCCCCGTAGATGTCGATGACCGGCTGGACATCGTAATGCGATACGACGGCGGCACTTGGCCCCGGCGTGATCCCGGCGAGACCGCCGAGCAATTGCGGTGTCTTTGTGGCGGACGAGGTAATGGGCAGATTGACGAGATCCGATACGGAACTCATCCAATATTGCGGAATCTGCACCACGATCGGATAGGAGACTCCATTCTTTGTGTTGAGCCAGAAATTCGGTTTTACTTGGCCGCTGCCCGACAGGGTGACAAGTAGGCTATTGGCCACGTCTTGCTGCGTGAGACCGACTATGCGGGCGAGGGAACGGTTGACGTCGACATTGAGCTGCGGATAGTCGAACGCCTGCTGGATGCGCAGATCGGCGATGCCGGGCACCATGCGAACACGCTTCAACAAGTCGGTGGCATAGGCATAGCTTGCCTTTTCGTCAGGGCCGACCACCTGCACATCGATTGGCGCCGGCAGCCCGAAATTGAGGACTTGCGAGACGATGTCCGGCGGCAAGAACGCAAAGGTGGCGCCCGTGAACTTTTGCGGCAACAGGGTGCGCAGCTCTTTGACATAATCCGCCGTCGGAGCATGGCCCTCCTTCAAGGATATCAGCACATCGGCATCTGCGGGGCCGATCGTGCCGCTATTGCTGTAGGCCATGTTGATGCCGCTGTACGGCAGCCCAATGTTGTCGACGATATTGTCCATCTCGCCGGCCGGGATGATCTGGCGGATGGACTGCTCAACAAGATCGCACAGACGGGCAGTTTCCTCGATGCGGGTGCCGGTCGGGGCGCGGACATGCATGAGAATCTGGCCGGAATCGACCGTTGGGAAGAAATTCTCGCCAAGGAACGGCGCCAGTCCGAACGACAGGAGCACGCAAGCGAAGAACCCGGCGATGAAGGTTTTGGGCCGGCTGAGGGCAAGCGCGAGCAGCGATCGGTAGCGGCCGCGAATATGCTCAAATTGGTGGTCGAAACCCTCCTGGAACCGTTTCAGGGGATTGCGAGAGCGGCGGGAAGCGTCCTGGTCTCCGTGGCCGTGGACGGCATGCCCGCGCAGCAAATGATTTGCCATCGTCGGGACCAGAGTGCGCGAGAGAATGAAAGAAGCGAGGAGCGCAAAAACGACGGCTTCGGCAAAAGGCCTGAAAAGGTAGCCGGCGACGCCGCCGAGCAGGAACATCGGCGCGAAGACAATGCTGAGCACGAGCAGCGTGACGAAGGCTGGCACGACAATCTGCTGGGCACCATCCAGAATGGCCGGCTCGACCTCTTTTCCCTGTTCAAGATGATAGAAAA
>PLUZ01000522.1 GCA_003162995.1 Methylocapsa sp.
CCACAGCGTGAATTCAGCGCCGTGAAATTTTCCGTGTTAAATTTTCGATAATTGAATTTGGCGCGACGGAGGATAACTCTGGAGGAGCAATTTTGAATGGAGGCACTGCCCTGGCAGTTCAAAGCTTGCCGAGCAAAACCAAGATCAGCACGACAACGAGTACGAGGCCGAGTCCGCCGCCGCCGTAATAGCCGGTTCCGTAGAAGGGGCCGCCCCCGAGACCGCTAAAGCCCCCGAGTAACGCGATTACCAAAATGATGAGGAGGATGGTTCCAAGTGACATAGCATTATTTCCTTAGTTGGACCGTAAACGTCATGCAGATAAAAGCCCGTCTCCTCCGCTGCTCGAATGGAACGCATCACAGCGCCGATGAATATTGTATTGGCACGGCTTTCCGTACGGCTCCCAAACGGCAGAGGTCGGCAAGTTCAGCTCCTCCTTTGGTCTCAACGCTCGTGTCGCACGCTACCGAGCGGCGATCTGTTCCATAATTGCTCATGCCGCAACTTTAGAATCGAAACTCTCATGATAAGAGAAGGTTCGCTCTTCAGAGACTCGCGATGCAGAAGGTCGTGTCATGGCGATCAAACGCGTCTGCGCACCCATACCTCCCGAACGAGTGTCAATGCGCTAGTTCTTCAGCTCGACTTTAGGCACTTGGATTGTGATGTCGTTACTCGTCCTTTGATAATAAAGATATCCGAAGACAGCCACCGCAACGACAAGCGCTCCGATAATTACTATTGTGAGCGGTTTCATCAGGNNAGTTCGAGTTTTTTCGACCGCTTCACCCTACCCCTGCGATGCGCGACGCGGCGGGGCGCGACATGGTGACGGGGTCGCACGCTCTACGCCAATGGTTCAACGCACCTCGGCCGCGCTCATTTGAGGCTACGGTGCCAATCGTCGACATCCTTCTTCACCTGGTCCTTGTCATGGCCGTAGCGCTCTTGGATCTTGCCCTCGAGCTGCTCGCGCTTGCCGTTTACCGCGGCAATGTCATCGTCAGTGAGCTTGGCCCATTTTTCCTTGACCTTGCCGGCGAACTGCTTCCAGTCACCTTCGATACGATCCCAATTCATGAGATAATCCTGTCAGTTGGTTTGCCAGTTGTCACCGGGGGGATGGTGTTACTTTGGTCTCAAAGCTCAGGTAGCAGACGACCGAGCGGCGATCTGTTCAAAATTGCTCATGTCGCAACTTTCGCCGCGAATAATCTTATGCTCCTGCGGCGACATCGCCGCGGCGGCGGCCTGATCCATCAACGAAGCACCGTTGGCGCCGCCGCGGAATTTGACATAGCTGCCAAATGGCAACGCCGCCAACTGCAAATGGGTTCCATAGCGATCATCGAAGCCAAAACTTTTAGGTCAGAAGCCGAGCGAGAAAGTGTCGCCCTTAACCCCACACCAGCAGCCGGCGACAGCTCACTCGCACACCATACGAGTTCGTATATTTGCTATCGCAGTATAGTGAGACAATGCGTATCCATGCGGCCAAGGCCACGGGATAGTACCTTTGCGGGCGAGGACGTCAGCGAGCCATGCCTGCGGGTCGACATTACAAAGTTTTGCGGTCCCAATCAAAGTATACATGATGGCGGCACGTTCAGCGCCGCGTTGGGCACCGGCGAAAAGCCACGCCTTTCTTCCTAATGCAAGGCTTCTCAGGGCTGTTTCCGCAGCGTTGTTCGTCAGGCAAATCCGGCCGTCATGCAGAAAGGCAGTAAAGGCCGGCCAGCGCTTCAGCATGTAATCAGAGCCTTTGCGACCGGGGCATGGCGGGAGAGCCTGGCCCGCTCGGCGCGCATCCATTGTTCAAGTGCGGTCACCAACGGTGCGCTCCGTTCGGTTCGGACCGCTAGCCGTTGCTCAGGCGGCAGGCCGTTGATCTCACGCTCGATATCAAACAAGGTGTCAATCCGTTTGACGGCCTCGAACGCGAGTGGCGAGATAGGCGCCGCACCTTTTCCACGCCGCGCATTCGAGGCAATATCGGCCAATTCGAAAAACTTTCGCCGCGAATGCGCCCAACATAGAGCCTCGGTGATTGGACTTGGCTTGCGGTCTGGAAGGAATAATCGATTATAGCCATCAAAAGCGTCCGCTTGAAAAACACCGGTAAATTGCGACAGATGCCGCTCGGGATGCTCACGTGTACGATCGCTCGACGCATAGAAGAGTGCGGCGGAGGGTGCCGTGCCGCCAAACGGTTTGTCATCGCGCACATACACCCAAATGCGGCCCGTCTCGGTCTTACCTTTGGCCAAAATCGGAACCGTCGAGTCATCCCCGTGCACCCTTTCAGCGCCAAGAACATGCGCTTCGATTAGCGCAAAAAGCGGTCGCAGCGCCGTCGCGCATCCACCTACCTGATCAGCCAATGTTGACAGGCTCAGATCAATACCCTCCCGCGCATATCTTTCACTTTGCCGGTTCAATGGCTGATGTTGGCCGTATTTTTCAAACAAGATCATGGCGAGCAAACTCGGCCCGGCAAAACCGCGTGGCAAAACATGAAAAGGCGCCGCTGCTTGGCTGATTTTCTCGCAAGCCCGGCAGGTGAACTTCTCACGCACATGCTGGATGACTTTCCATTGCTTGGGAATGATCTCAAGCGTTTCGGTGACGTCTTCACCGAGCTTCGAAAGTTTGGTTGAGCCGCAGCAGCCGCAACTGGTTGGGCCGGGAACGATCACCCGCTCGCGGGGCAAGTGCGCCGGAAATGGCTTGCGTACGGTGCTCGAAGAGATAGTTGTCACCGTGGAGCCTGGGCAGCTGCTGCTCAAACTGCATTGGAATGGGGGAGACCACACGGCGCTCGCAGTGCTGAAGAATCGCGTGGGACAACATCGCTGGAAGACCAGCCCCGCAACTGAGCAACTGATTGACGATCTTGCGCGCGTGGCGCCGGATCAAAGCATCGCAGCCATTCTCAATCGGCTCGGGATGCGTACGGGAAAGGGCCATACGTGGACGCAACAGCGTGTTCGCTCCTTCCGCAACGACCATGGGATCGAGGCGTACCGCGATGGTGAGCGGGCCGAACGCGGTGAAGTGACTCTGGAGGAAGCCGCTGGCCGCTTGGGCGTCAGCAGGATGACCGTGATCCGTCTGATTAAAGATCGTTCGCTGCCGGCCAAACAGACCTGCGCTGGCGCGCCGTATGTTATTCGAGAGACGGACCTCGATTTGCCAACCGTCAGGCGCTTGATCGAGAGTGGCCGTGCAGCATCACAAGATCCGCGACAAGGAACTTTGGAATATCAATGACGTAGGGAGATGTGCATTATGTTGCCAGCCTGTCGATCACGATGATAAGCGTGTTATCCTGGTTGAGGGCGGTGAAGGACCGGCTAAGATCGTTCGATTGCGGCATAGGGCTCTCCATCGGTTTCGTTGACAGCGCCGAAAGTGCCACACCTTCGCCGCCCGCCCCATACCATCTACACGATGCGGAACGTTCGCACTGTATTTGGAACCGTCGCAGTCAAAAACCCGCGCTGGATGGTGTGCCAGCGTTGCTTTCCCCACTTTTCCATGGCCTTTACGGTTCTCGACGAAATTTGCCCGGATCGGGCCACACCCGAACTCATGGAGGTAACGGCGCGCTTGGGCAGCATGTTGCCATACCGCAAGGCTGCGGAGCTCTTGGCCGAATTCCTGCCCATTGAACCGACCG
>PLUZ01000453.1 GCA_003162995.1 Methylocapsa sp.
CAGCCGGGCTGGCTCTCGGCGAGAGCCATGCTATGGAGAGCGCAGGATAGGCCGATCGGAAGGTGATAGCTTGCCCGACCGAGTCCGGTGGCAGGTCGATGACAGCCAGACCGCGCGCGATGAGATCTTCGATCTCGGCACGAGTGAACTCGAGGAGTGCGGTACGAAGAAGCGGCAGGGCGATCTGAAACGCGAAAGGGAGAAGCAGGGCAGCGTGAAGCAGCCCCGCTTTCCTCAAGTCGATCACAAGCACAACGTGTCATTGACGATTATCTGCATCGGCTAGGGCGGCCCCCCGGATGGCGATCTCGACGTCATGCGCCGGCTTCTGAGANNCTCAGCCAATGCACGGTAGACGAGATTCTCGAAACGCTCCGGTTCTTCAGCGCGCGCCCTTTCACCTTGCTCCAGTAGGGGGTCTGGTTCGGTGCTGCGTCAAGTGCGGCCCAGAGTTTGAAATAGATAAGACAAAAAGCCGTCGCGGATAATGCCAAGGTCACGCAGGCGAACGATGAGGGCCGCAGCCGACACGCCATAGAAATGCTTGGCGCTCTTGATCTCAGCATAAGCCAGCGCGTGACGCTGGTCACCGAACTCCTTTTTTAGGCCGCTGGCCGGCATGAGAAATGCCGGAGCGAAACGGTGCATGACCTTTTCGTGGTCGAGGTCGTTCTTACCGCCCCTGATCAGGCGGTGCGCGAGTTCATGGCACAAGGACGGCCGTGCCCGCAGGCACGGCCGTACCCGGTGTTTTGCCGGGAACTTGCGCTAGGGGCCTGTCCTCAGGCCTTCAGGGTCACCAGGCCGCCCATCGCCGGATCCGAAATGCTGTCGCGTCCGGTCTCGACGTGCCCGGCCAGGCGGCGCTCGAAGCTCGGATCCTCCGTGACTGTTACGACCACGTCGTACCAGCCATGGAACCGCTCAAGCGACAGCGGGCCCTCGGCACTCCCGCCCGGGTGGAGCACGCGCGTGACCTTCTCGCCGGTGTATGCGTCAAGCAAAGTTACGCTGGCATTTCGCTCGCCCGCATTGCGCACTGAAAGCGAGATCGAGGCTTCGTCGTGGTCGGTNNCGGTATTGCATTCGGAATGGACTTCTACTGCCACGGCACCCAAGCCAACGCTGCCCTTGAAGTGGCGCGTGAACCCGTTCGGGCCGTAGACGGTCAGGTCATACGAGCCGGAGACCGTCCAGCTTCCCGACAGCGTCTTGCCAGCCTCGACCGTGTAGTTCCGGACCGGATCGGTGGTGCTGCCGGAGCGGACCTGGAACACCGCACCCATCGCGCCGCTGTTGACGAAGTGCAGTTCGACCGTGTTGGTGGAAGCGCGGACCGTGCTGTGGACGTCCAGCTCGTAAGGCAGTGCGCGCGCAGGGCGGATGCCTTTCTCCTGCGCAGGAATGCCGAAGATCACGTTGCTCGTCGTGGGCGCGNNAGGTAGCCATCGGTGGACGGCAAAGTGACCTGGGCGTTGTTGGGGTTCTTGAAATTGAACACGGACGTCAGGTCGCCGCAGACGGCACGGCGCCAGGGCGAGATGTTGCGCTCATAGACGCCAAAGCGCTTTTCGATGAGTTGGATCACCGAGGTATGATCGAAGACTTGGGAGTTCACGTAACCGCCCTTGCTCCACGGCGAGATCACGAGGCACGGCACGCGGCTCCCCAGTCCGATCGGACCGTTCGGGGTCGAGGTCGTGACGATCTCATTGTGGCAGTCGACCGTCGAATCGCCGGCGGTGGGCGAGGCCGGCTGCGAGAACGGCGGTGAAGGCGGAACGACGTGGTCGAAGCTGCCGTCGGCTTCGTCGTAATTTACGATAAACACCGTCTTGCTGAACACCTCGGGCTGCGACACCAGGATGTCGAGCACCTGCGAGATGTACCAGGCGCCATAGTTGATCGGCGCGGCGGAGTGCTCGGTGTAGCCAGCCGGCGCGATCAGCCATGAGACCTGCGGCAGCTTACCGTTCTGCACGTCGGCCTTGAACTTGTCGAACTGGCTCAGGGCCCAGGCCTTCCACGCCGCGGCCGGGGCGCTGGCCGAAGGCTCGTTGTAGGCCAGCTGCGTACCAGTGCAGGCATTATCGAACAGTGAGCTGCCCGGGCTGGATGCCGCATATTGGGCGAAGTACAGGAGTGAGTTGTCGGTGAAATTGCCGTCAAAATTGTCGGAGGGGCCTCCGTCACCGAAATCCGGGGCGAATGTGGCGCCTGCCAAGTCCTGATAAATCCTCCAGGTCACGCCAGCTTTGTCCAGCACCTCGGGAAGTGATTCCCAGGAGAGGTAGTAGCCCAAGGGACTGAGGCCGTTGCCGGTGATCGGGCCGGACCCGTGACCATCCGTCCCGGCCGCGCCCAAATAATCGACGTTCCCGACGCAACCGGTCCACAGATAGCAACGGTTTGGATTGGTCGGGCCCAGGATCGAATGGAAGTAATTATCCAGCACCGTGAAGGCGTCGGCCAGCACGTAGTGATAGGGAATGTCNNGTCCTCGCGTGTGAAATAGTTCATCGCCAGCGGGCCCTTCTGGATTGCCCAGCCGTCGTACTGCCCCAAGTTCCAGGCCAGGTGATCCTTATTCCAGCTGTGGTCGGTTCCGTTGATGTAGGTGAGGCCGAGGCTGGTGAGGCCGGGTTGGATCTTGCTCGGATCGAGGCGGAATGGCGGGATCACCGGAACGCCATTGGCCGGGCCGCCCAAATTGCCATAGTTAGCCGGAACACTGAAGCCCGCAGCGACGTTGGCGCTGCCGGCCGGCTGCAGGAAGACCGACGCCTTGACGGTTCCACCGGATTGAAGCGGGAAATTGATCTTGACCGCGCGCGGATCGGCGAAACCGCGGACGCCGCGCAGCGTGCCGAAGTGATGGTCGAACGGACGGTTCTCCTGCATCAGGATCACGATATGCTCGACATCCTTGATGGTGCCGGTTTGGTTGTTGGCCGGGATGGCGAGCGCCTTCGTGACTGTCGAGTCGAGAGTGCTGGCCATTGCGCCTAGGCCCAACATTTGCAGAATTTGACGACGATCTGTATTGTTCATCGGCTGATGTCTCCCCCAATTAACGGAGCTAACGGTGTGCGCGTGATAGATCGATGCCGGCCGACTAGAAGCCTCCCCAAATCCGGCTAGCGCAGCATGCATAGGAGCGGGCCATTGCGGTCTGATGAAGCTATAGCGAAGCTACGGTGACTTTGCTTCATCACGGCCAAACGCAGGCCGATGCTCTCGCTGACGAATTGTGCCGCATCCAGGAACTCACTCGATCGCGGCGGCACATTGAGGCGCTGGCGGCGGATNNCTCAGCGGGGCGCGCTGTACTTGTCGGCGCTGAATCAGCGGCTGCTCAATCAAGCGAAGGATGCGCTGGAGACGCTGAATGCTCTTGAGCGGGCGCACCCGCACTATAGCCTCCTTTTCCAGGAGCGCGGGCATTGCCATGTTACGCTGGGCGATCCGGCGCGTGCGATCGAGTCATTCGAACGTGCGGTCGCCCTGAATCCGGCCCTAGCGTCGAGCTGGGCAATGCTGGAACGACTGCTGAATGCAGCCGGTGAGCCGCAGAGGGTCGGCATTGCATCGCAGCACCTTGCGAAGCTGCAAGAGCTGCCGCCCACGATCGTCGAGGCGGGCAGCTGGTTCTGTGACGGCGAGCACGCGGCGGCGGAAAACCTTCTGACGAGCTTCATCGCGAGCCAGGG
>PLUZ01000164.1:0-8433 GCA_003162995.1 Methylocapsa sp.
CCACCGCCAAGTCCGCCACCACTGCCAAGTCCGCCGCCGCCCGGACTGCCGCCACCGCCGCCAAGTCCGCCACCGCCGCCTTGGCTGCCGCCCGGAGTTCCAGGGCCATTCAAACCTCCAAACGGCGATCCGCTTTGCCCCGCGGCCCCTCCGGGTCCGGACAAACCCGTAGCTCCGGCGCCGGGCGCGATTTGATTGGTGGCCGACTCCAGCGTGTTTCCGCCGCCGCCAATGAACAAATCGGTGAGCAGCTTCGCGATCTGGCGGCAATCGCCGTAGCGGACCTTGTAGACCTTGACGCCGGTGCTCGCCACCGCCGAAGCATCGAGGCGATTGATCCATTTCTCGGCGGCGCGCAGCAATTCGGGCTTGCGCGCCACCACGAGGACGGCATTCATGCGGGCGATGGGCTGCAGCTTGACCATATGCTGGCTAAGGCCCTCTTCCCCGGAATCCAGGATCTTTTCGAGCTCGGCGATCATAGGCTCCGGCGTCGAGTTATGGACCGGAAAAATACCGACCGATTGGCCGCGCATCCAATCCTCATCGAAACTCAGGATGGTCTCGACGGCCGTGCGGCGCTCTACGCCATTGCCAATCACGAGCATCAGATTTTTCGAGGAATCGGCCCGGATCGAGCCCGGTTTCGTCGCAAAACTTTCCAGGAGCTTCGTGATCGTTTGCACAGAGACATGACGCAAGGGGACGACCGAGACCCCATAGCCGGGCTCCGGTTCATGGTGTGTGTCCGTGCGATCGATGCGGCCGCTGCCGACGGCATCATCGGCCGGCACGATCCGGTAGCCCCCGGCATCATGCACCAATACCGCATTGGTCGTGCGCAAGGCGCTTTCCAGGACGAACAACAGTTGCGATTTCGGAACCGGCCGCCCCGATGAGAGGCTTATGGTTCCCTGCACACGCGGATCGATCGCATAGCCCACCCCGAGATAATCGCCCAGAATGATCTTCGCCACCGCGCTCACGGGGGTATCCTCGAAGTTCAAAGTGATGCCCTCGCCACCGCCCTCTGAACCGGAGCTCGGCGAATTGGCATCCACGTCCACCATAACCTGCGAGCCCGAACTGCCATAATAGACCTGCGGTCTATTGCCTGCCGTGCCGGTACTGATAGTTCCGGTCGCGTCAAGAGCCCGCGGCTCCAAATCGATGGAACGGACACGGTCCAGCGAGTCCGGCGGCTCATTGGAGCCGATTGGCGGGGTGGAGGAACAAGCAGCTAGCATCGCGCTCGCGAAAACGAGCAACACCGGCCACCTCCTGGAGTGGCGGAAACCAGAAACCCGGACGCCTAACGAAAGCGGACACATCTAGATGGGTCCGTACGCACGCAACAAATCACGCAAGTATTTTACCCCGGGCTGCATCCGAAAAAACGCGTTTCCCCGAAGGCTTTGAGCCTAAGGGAGGAGCGTTGCGCGAAGCTTGATAACGACGAAGTTGAAGCACGGTGTATCACGGAGGGTTCCGGTTGCCCGTCCTCCCCCTTGATAGCTTTAGCACCTGGCCCATGCCCATGTCATCATCACCTGGCCCATGATCATGTCATCAAAATGGCTTAGCTGGAGTAGTTGTTGCGGCGCACCTGCCGGGATCGCAACCATATTTGTGTACAATCTATTTGTACGCAATCTCTTTGCAAATGAATTATCCGCCATTTCGAGGTGGGTGGCCGCTTCGATGACGGCAAAGACGCGGATGTTCTAAAGTCAGACGGCTTTCAGGCGGGCGATCCGCGCCGGAACCGGCGGGTGGGAATAATAAAACAAGGCATAGAACCGGTCTGGTGTCAGGGTTGAGAGGTTATCCCGCGCGAGCTTCGTCAAGGCACTGATCATGGGTTCGGGGCCGGCCATCGCCTTCGCGAAACCGTCGGCTTGATATTCGGCACGGCGCGACAGAAAGCTCGTGAACGGCGAAAGCAGGTGTAAGACGGGTCCCAGCGCGGTCAGGATGATGATCAATACCAAGCCGGGGTCGGCTGCGAGGCCGAAGGAGCCGGCCAAACCCGCCGCGAATGCCCAGTAAAGGACTGCGAATCCCAGAAAAGTGAACACCGCCATCTCGGCGATCCGCTGGCCGATATGGCCGAGTTTATAATGACCCAGTTCATGGGCGAGAATGGACAGGATTTCGTCGGGCGTATGGTTTTGCAAAAGCGTATCGAAAAAGACAATCCGCTTGGCTTTCCCAAATCCGGTGAAATAGGCGTTGCCATGCGTCGAACGCTTGGAGGCGTCCATGACGTAGAGCCCGTTGGATTCGAAACCGCATTTGGCAAGCAAAGCCTCGATGCGCGTCTTCAACTGGCCTTGCGGCAGCGGCGTGAAAGTATTGAACAAGGGCGCGATGAGAGAGGGGTAGATCACCGTCATGGCGATCATCAAAACCATGAGAGCCGCCCAGCCGGTCAGCCACCAAAAATCCGGCAGCACGCGCAGCAAAAAGAAAAAGCCATAGAGCAAGGGGACGCCAAGAAGTGCCGAGAGCGCCAGGCCCTTGATCCGGTCGAGCAGAAACATAGCGGGAGTCGCGCGGTTGAAACCGAAGCTGGCTTCGAGCGAAAAAGTGCTGAAAATGGAAAAGGGCAGATTCAGGAGGCGCTCGGCGAGCCAGAACAAAATCACAAGCGCGACGCTGCGAGACAGGCCGGGAGCAACAAATTGCGCCACCAAGGTATAAAGAGGCCCAAGCAAAACAGTCAGCCAAACCACCGCGAGGAGGGTGTCGAAGGCGGTTTGCCCAAATTCAAACCGCGTGCGGGCCAGTGTGTAGGCGGCCGCCCGCCGGTGTTCCCCGTTGCTGATCGCGCCAGCAAACCCCTCCGGAACACGATCCTGGTTCGCGGCAACCGTCGCGGCCTGACGGTACAAGAGATAGAGGCCAAGCCCCCCCGAGAGGACAATGGCGGCAACAATGGCAAGGGCAAGCGAACTCATCGGGCAATTCCAAAACTGTCGGCAAAGCCTATATGGGCAAGGCTTATATGGGTAAGGATGCTCGCATTTCGAGTCGAACGGACTGGAGGATTTTTATGATGGATTTACCACAAATCGCCGTAACTTCGCAGCCGCGGCTGCTCGGCCTGTTACGGATTGCCACGGCGCTCTTGCTACTCCAGCACGGCACGGCAAAGCTCTTAGGCTTTCCGCATGTCGCCATGTTCGACACCATGCCGTTCCTGTCGCTCCTCGGTCTCGCCGGGTTTCTGGAACTCGGCGGCGGTATTCTGCTTCTCTTTGGCATATGGACCCGCCTGGTCGCTTTTCTTTTGTCCGGCGAGATGGCGGTCGCTTATTTCCTAGCGCATGCGCAGAAAAGCTTCTTTCCCATTCTCAATCAGGGCGAGCTTGCGGCGCTTTATTGCTTTGTCCTGCTTTATCTCGCGGTGGCGGGGGGCGGCGCCTGGAGTTTGACACGCGACAAGTTTACGCCGCCTTCCATTTGATCGAACAGCCGACGGATGGAATTTGATCCTTGGGCGCCACGCCTGTGGCGGCGATGCTCCGCATGGCCTCGACAAGCTCCCGACGCGCGCCCTTCGGGGGCGGCTCGGTGCGGCCTTCGTCGAGGCGGCCACGGTATTTCAGCTTGCGGCCCTTGTCATAACCAAAATAATCCGGCGTACAGACCGCTCCATAGGCGCGGGCCACGGCCTGGCTTTCATCATGAAGATAGGGAAACGGAAATTTATGCGCGAGCGCGAAGCGTTTCATATTTGCGAATGAATCGTCCGGATAGTCCGTGGCGTCGTTCGAGCAAATCGCCGCAAAGCCGATGCCGTCTGCCGCTAACACGCGGGCATCCGCGACGAGCCGGTCGATCACCGCTTTGACATAGGGGCAGTGATTGCAAATGAAGACGATCACCGTGCCGTTTTCGCCCGCCACATCGGCGAGCGCATAAGTCTTTCCGTCCGTGGCGGGAAGCCGGAAGTCCGGCGCTGGGATGTCCAAAACAACATCTGTCGCAGTCGCAGCCATGTTCGCACCTCCATTTGCCCCAAATATAGAGAGGCGCGGCGCGGGCGCCAACCGGTGGCTCGGGGTTGACGCGGCGGCTTGCAAAGGACTAACGCTTGCCGACCACGCCGGAGCCATCGCGTTTTCCCATGCCAGAGCCAAACCTTGAAGACGCCAAGCGGCTTGCCGCCGCGAAAGCCCTGGAGCTCGTGACCCCCGGCATGCGGCTTGGTCTTGGGACCGGCACGACGGCGGCGCAATTTGTCGCGCTCCTCGGCGCGCGCGTGGCTGAAGGCTTGGATGTGATCTGCGTGCCCACCTCCGAGCGCACCCGCACGCAGGCCGCGCTCTATTCCATTCCGCTCGCCACGATCGACGCTTTGCCCGAGCTTGATTTGACGATCGATGGCACCGACGAGTTCGACCCAAAATTGAATCTCATCAAAGGCGGCGGCGGCGCCCTGCTGCGTGAAAAAATCGTCGCCATGGCGTCGAAGCGCATGGTCGTCATCGCCGATTCGTCAAAATCCGTCGCGGTGCTCGGCAAATACCCGCTGCCGGTCGAGGTCAATGTGTTCGGCCTCAAAGTAACAAAACGCATGATGCTTGCCGCGGCGAGGTCCTGCGGCTGCGAGGGTGAGGTCCGCTTGCGCAAGACACCGAGCGGCCAGGCTTTCGTAAGCGACAATGGGAACTACATCGTGGATTGCTTCTTCGGCGTCATTCCCAGCCCAGATCGATTGGCGGAGCATCTGGCCGCAATCCCCGGCGTCGTCGAACATGGGCTCTTCATTGGAATCGCCAAGGCCGTAATCAGCGCGGGTCCCTCCGGCATCGAGATTTTCGGTCAGCTCGATTGACGCGGGAAGACGCTTAGGCTCTTTGCAACTGCGTTCAGTTGAGGGAGGTTTTCGCTTGCGCATAGCTCTTCAAAAACACGCCAAGACTTTGGGCTTTTGCCTTGCGGTAATGCTGGCACCCCTTTTGGGAGCCGGCGAAAGCCAAGCGCAAAAAGCCGCCCCCAAGCCGCCGCCGGTCCAAACCGGTCAGGGCTCGACGGCGCCGAGCCCCTCGCATTTGGCCGCCGCCCGCGCACTTGTCATCTCCAGCGGAATGTCGCGTTCCTTCAGCATCATCATTCCGCAATTCATGGACCAAATTGCCCAGTCCTTGGTGCAGACGCGCCCGGAAATCGCCAAAGATCTCGAAGCAGTCCTGACGCAGATGAAGCCCGAATTCGATCACCAGGCCGACGAAATGATCGATACCGCCGCGCAGATTTACGTCAAGCAGATGAGCGAGCCGGATCTTAAGGCGGCGGACGCCTTCTTCGAGAGCCTGGCGGGGAAGAAATATGTCGAGACACAACCGGCATTCTTGAGTGAGGTGGTGACCGCGATGCAGGTCTGGCAAGGCAAGATATCGACCGGCATGATGACCCGCGTGCGGGAGGAAATGAAAAAGAAAGGCCACGAAATTTGATGGCGATATGAGCGCTTGAGCGCGTGAGATTCATCGGCGAGGGCGATCTATCGCGCGATCCATCCGCCATCGACGACGAGGAGGTGGCCTACAATAAAGCGGGCTTGATCGGAGCATAGGAACAGCACCGCCCCTGTTAGTTCTTCAGCTTTCCCCATCCGGCCGATGGGAAAAAGATTGCCCGCCGCCTCGGGGGATATTTTCTCTTTTTCCATCCATTGATGGAACACATCGCCGGGCGCGTCGATGCCACAGGCGGCAATCGCGTTTATGCTAATGTTATATTTTGCGACCTCGAGCGCAGCGGATTTGGTGAGTCCGTCCACACCGCCCTTCGTCGCGGCGTAGACACTTTCGCCTGGATTGCCCGTAAGGCTGCCGGTTATCGAGGACTGATTGACGATCGCGCCGCCGCCGTTCTTGAGCATCTGGCGGATCTCATGCTTCATGCAATAAAATACGCCGCGAAGGTTGGTATCGACGTGGAAGTCGAAGCTCTCGGCCGTCTCCTCGACGATCGGCTGAAATCGCACGACGCCGGCGTTGTTCACCGCACAGTCGAGACGGCCGTAAGCCTCGACCGTCTTGCTCACCATCGCCTCGACGTCCGACTCGACCCCCACGTCCGAACGTATAAACAAGCCGGCGCCGCCAGCTTCCTGAATTAGGCGTAAGGTCCCCTCTCCGCCAGGTTCATCAATGTCGGTCACAACGACCTTCGCGCCCTCGCGGGCGAAAGCTAGCGCCGTGACCCGCCCAAGCCCGCGCGCGGCGCCAGTGACAAGCGCGACTTTCCCGCTGAAAGTTCCCATCAGACAATCCCTTCGGGCGAGCCCTGTTCGTTATCGTACTTGTCATACACTCGCTGCGGCACCAGCAAAGGGCATGCTGCACATTTAGGAATATGGCGCGCCGGCATCCCCTGATCAGGGGGCGCGAGCGAACCGATATTGTGCCAATCAATCCGGAGGATGTCGGCAAGCCGGGCGCGTGCGGTCATGGAGTGCCAACGGCCGAATCGCCCGCTCTTAGACATTACTGACGCAAATTCACGTTGCACTGCCACAAAAGGAGCAGAACGATGGCCGCAAACAAGTTCGTATTGAAGGGCTCAGGCGTCGAGGTCGACTACACGATTGGCGCCAATCCCTCTTTTCCTGCGCTGGTCTATACCGCCGGGGCCTTCCAGAAAAAGTTCAAGCCCAACCAAATCCTGTCCGAAGATACGGGTCTCGGAGAGATGGTGTCTGTGGCGTTGATCCTTAGCATCGACACGGGCGGCGAGCGCTTTGGCTTCTTTCTGCCGTTAATCAACGTGGAACGTGGCCAGACGGCGCATTTCTCCACGGTCGGCGTTTATGAAACCTTCAGCGGGCCGAATTCCATTCCGCATCGGCCTTCGACATGGCGCTGCATCGAAATGACCGGAACGGCGCAGAGCGTAATCGTGCCCCTGGAAGAGCCCGCTAAAGTCTGACTGCGGTTTCTACCGGCGTCTCCCTCGCGCGAACGCGTGGGGGAGGCCTCGGTCGCGCAAGACCGCTCGTGGCCGCGAGCATGGCAGAAGTTTCTGACGACGCTCGCTGCCNNTGCCGCCATCTCGGAGGTCCGCCGCAGCCTCATGAGGAATGACACGACAAAGAACGCTGACCTATTCCAGCCGCACGAGCACGCTGTCCGTCGCGCCTTGCGCGTCAATGACTGAGACCCGCGCGAAGCCGGCGCCGTCAGGGGTCCAGGCCGCTTGTCTCCGCAAATCCGGTTCGCCGAGCGGCACGCCATTGACAATCCAGCGCAGCGGCAAAACCCCGCCTTCGGCTTTCAAGGTGAGGCGGGCGGCAGGCGGCGCGGCAACGGCAAGGCCGAGATCGACTCTCGCGCCCTCCGGCGGAAACGCAATTCTCAATTGCGCATTTGTCGCGGCAGCAAAAGTCTTCGGCACGTCCTTGCGCAAATGCCGCAAGGGCGGCGGCAGCGACACGGTCCGGCTCATCAGAATCCCGGCGGGCGCATCAAGAAACTCATGCACCGTGCCGAGCCTTGCGAAAGCATCAAAAAGAACCGGTGCGGCGGCCTGGCGTCCGGCGAGGCCGAACACGGACCCATTATCGGGGCGGCCGAGCCAAACCGCGATCGTGTAAGCTTTGTCGAAACCGATCGCGAACGCATCGCGGTAGCCGTAGGAGGTCCCGGTTTTATAGGCGATCCGCCCAAACGGCGCATTGAGCGGCGGCGGTACGCCGCGCAGAATATCGGCAACATACCAGCTGGCGACGGGCCCGGCGATCCGGCGTGTCTTCTTGGCTGGCGTGCCCGCATCGGCGATGGTTTCGGTGAGTTCCGGCACGCTTCCTTTCCGCGCGATGCCCGCGTAGAGCGAGGCAAGATCGCGGAGGCTGATGCCAAGCCCGCCCAATGCCGCCGCAAGTCCCGGCGCGGTGTCATCCGGGAGCACGACCCTCGCCCCCGCATTGCGCAGCCGCGCGATGAACCGCGCCGAGCCGATGGCGTCAAGCAAGGCAACCGCGGGAAGATTGAGCGAGGATTGCAGCGCACGGCGCGCCGTCACGCTTCCCTGAAACGAAAGGTCGAAATTTTCCGGCGCGTAACTGCCGTAATGGCGTGGCTTGTCATCCAAAATTGTTTCCGGATGCGCGATGCCATTCTCGAAGGCGAGCGCATAGATGAAAGGTTTTAGAGTCGAGCCAGGCGAGCGGATAGCCCTGGTCATATCGATCGATCCCGCGCGCTCTTGCGAAAAATAATCCGCCGCTCCGACATGAGCGCGAATTTCGCCGCTCGCATTGTCGATGACGAGGATCGCGCAAGACAGTTTGGGTCCAATCGCAACCGCCGCCTCGCGCGCCAATGTTTCGAGCGAGGCTTGCAGCTTGGCGTCCAAGGTTAGCCGGTGCACGCGCTGCTCTGGCGCGCGCCTGAGCGCTTCTTCGCTCGCATGCGCGGCAAG
>PLUZ01000164.1:8458-11374 GCA_003162995.1 Methylocapsa sp.
GATTGCGGCAAGGCCACAAGCAAGGCCGCCTCGCCGATCGAGAGCCGCTTCGGTTCGCGGCCGAAATAGGAAAGGCTCGCCGCGCGCAAGCCCTCAATATTGCCGCCATAAGGGGCAAGCCTCAAGTAAAGATCGAGGACGCCAGCCTTGCTTATCCGCCGTTCGATCTTTATCGCGTGCAAAATTTGACTGAGCTTTCCGGCAAGCGATTTTCCGGGGCGAGGCTCGCTCAGCCGCGCCACCTGCATCGTCAAAGTCGAGCCGCCCGAAACGATATGGCCGTGGCTTGCCCATTGCAGCGCGGCGCGACCGAGGCCGAGAGGATCAACGCCCGGATGCGCATAAAAACGGTGATCCTCGTAAGCAATGAGCATCGCAAGGAAACGGGGATCCACATCTTTTGCCGCGACGGGAAGCCGCCAGCGCCCATCGGGCGTCGTGAAGGCCCGCAAAAGCTGTCCGTTTCGATCGACGGCAACCGGCGAACCTTGGCTCGCCCGCAAGAGATTGAGCGGAGCGGACAAATATCCAAGCGTGAAGACAGTAAGGACGAGCATCGCCGATGTAAGGAAAAAACACGCGACCTTACCAAAGTGTTTCACGTGAAACATTTTGGTAAGGAAATGGCTCGCGATCGGACAAAACTGATGCATGAGACATCATTTATTTTGGTGCTGCGACATCGATGGTGCCATAGGCCGTGCGGCCAAACCTATCCGGCCGGTACATGTCCTCAATCGTCGCTGGCGGGCTCACGTAATGGCCCGGCGTCACCGCGCGGACGATATAGGCCACGGAGAAACTCGCCTTGTCCTGTCCATCGCGCGCGAAAGCGGCGACGAAACGGTCGTCGCGATATTCTGTATGAGTTGGATCAACGGTTTTCTTTAAGAAGGACAAGGCTTCCGTCGAGCCGCCCTCAAAAAGATCCGGATTGTCGATCTCTAGCCCCGAAGGCAGACGGTCAACGAGGAGCAGCCGCGCAAACGCAGCTTCATATTCGGTAACCGTCAAAGCAACCACGAAGCGATCGTTCTGCTTGATCGCCGCCAGATCGACCGGCTTTCCGTCGAGCGTCCAATAGGCGCGCTCGATCTTGTAGCCGCGCTCGGCCGCGGGTTCCGGCGTCAGCGGATTGCCGGAGACGGTCACAACGGCGCTCACCGGCCCCTGTCCATTATTGGCGATGCGAACGGTTTTGTTGGCGAGCGCGGCGGCGTTCCAGCTCCTGAAGAAGGCGCCTTGCCTGGGCGTGTCATCGACCGACAAGGCAATCGTCTCCGATCGATCGGCGAGAGCCTCGGCGGCGAGAACCATGAACACATTTTCCTGGGTGCTGGTCAGCGCGGTTTTCGCGCGCGCGTCTTCGACAATTTTCGAGGTTCGCTCAATCTCAGCGGCAGGCATTTGCGTCTCGACGGCAAGCGCGAGGAGGCCAGCCCCATCGCGCAGACGCGACCCATAATCGGCATCCGAATATAGCGGATTGCCGAGCGTGCTGAGCCGCTCCACCGCCTTTTCAAAAACCGCCTCGGCGCGCGGACGGTCGCCAAGCAAAGCGAGCGCGGCGGCGAGATGCGCACGGGAGAGCGGGCTCTCGAAAGAGTCGAGCTTGGCATCGGCGAGATAGCGCAGATCACCCATGACCTCGCGGCCATTGCGGGCGAGGACATAAGCGGCATAGGCGATTGGGGCGCCCTGTCCCGCGCCAATATCGCTCGCATTGGCGATGAGATTGCGCAGGCGCTCCAAGGCGGCATCGAATTTCTTTTGCGGCACGTCGAATTTGTTTTCCCGCGCGCGGGTCAAAAAATCGGTGACGAAGGCATGCAGCCACATGTTGTCGGCATCGCTCGCCGACCAGACGCCGAAGGCGCCGTTCGAGTCCTGGCGTGCCAGCACGCGTTCGATCGCGTCGCGTATACGCTGATCGGTATCGGGATCGATTCCAAGCGCCTCGCTCTTGGCCAGTCTGTTCACGTAAAGAAGCGGCAAGGCGCGGCTGACGATCTGCTCTGAACAGCCATAGGGATAGCGATCGAGCGCTTGCAGGAGGGCCGGAACATCGATGCCCGCGAGCGAGGACACGGCGAGCGAAACGGCGCCGGTGCCAGGCACGAAACCGGCGACAAGATCGCCGGAGAGGGTGAGGCTCTCCCCCGGCGCCAGCGTGCGCACGGAGCGGCGATAAAGCTCCGACGTTCCGGGCGAGACATCGAGCGCGAGTGTCTGCGGCGCGGTCAGGCCGGGGCCGGTCAGTTTCAGATCCACGCCGGCGCGGCCAACGCCAGTGGCGGTGACAGGAATCGTCAGCGCCTTGCGCGCCCCCGCTTCGAGTTTGAATTTGCGATGCAGGACATCGGGCGTGGCCGTGAGCGGGCCGCTCACATCAAGATCGAGGGCATAGTCTCCGGGCTTGCCTTCGACATTGTCGATTACGACGGAGAATTGCGACCGGTCGCCAAGTGCTAGAAAGCGCGGCGCCGTCACCAGCGCGACGACGGGATCGCGGACGATCACCTCCGTGCTGGCGCTGCCCGCCTTGGTTTTTGTCCAGGCAACCGCCATCACTCGCAAGGAGCCGTTGAAGGCGGGCAGATCGAAATCGATCCGCGCCTTTCCATCCGGGCCGGTTTTGACGATGCCGGAAAAGCGCGCGAGCGGCTCTTGCGTCGGCCGCTCGGAGGTCAGCTCCGGCAAGGCGTCGCCGCCGGAGCGGATGGCGCCGCGCGCACCCTGCATCCCATCGATCAAGAAACCGTAGAGATCGCGAATTTCCGTGCTCAATTGGCGCTGACCGAAGAAATAGCCGTGCGGATCGGGCGCTTCATAATGGGTGAGGTTGAGAATGCCTTGATCGACCGCGGCGACCGTTACGCGCGCCTCTTCGCCCTGGCCAAGGCCCTTGATTTCGAG